>NZ_JBJUDF010000134.1:0-2962 GCF_046067725.1 Planktothrix sp. | reverse complement strand
TGTTGTGCGATTGCCACGCCCTCAGTCTCGGTTAAATTGTCCGGGTCAAGTCCAAGGTCGAGGGCGGTCTTAATTAACATTTTTTCGTTAACTTTAAGCTGCTTCGATAAGCTTTGCAGAGTCGATAATTGAGTTGGTTTGGTGTTGTTGTTGGATGACATTTTTATAAGCCTCTAAAGTGAATAATTGATTGTTCTCGGTGATGTAATTCTGGTAGGCATCCGGTGGTAATTTTCGAGTTTTGATGCCATTTCTCCAGTTGTGAATCAGTTCTAAGCAGTAAGCCTGAAAATCGTTCCAAGGACTGCCAGGATTGTAGTATTTGCGAAAATCCGGGGAATGTTTAATTAACAGTTCTTCCCACTGACTTAAGGTAGTTCTACTGCGGTTTAGTTCCTCTGCTAGTTCTTTTTTATCCACATAAGGAACAGTGCCACGCTTTGAAGTTTTCAGCTTAACCCGTCTCCCTTTGGGGATAATTTCGGGTTCTATTGTTGTGGTCAAATTTCAACACCTCCTATGGGTGATTAATGGTTAATTAATCCAATGGTTGCCCCCATGTAGCGGTTCCTAAGAACGTGCTAGGGTTAGCTATGCAATTGTCGAGGTTCAGAGTTGCCCTAGCGGTATCTGAGAGTTCATTGAGTGGTATCTCAGAGTGCTAGTTAATGTATGTATACAAACATAGCACTTAATTGTATGTTGTGTAAGTAACTATGTATGTTGTAATAAATGTTTACATAACCATGCTGAAATGTCTGTGGTGAAGTGATAATAAAAGGGTAGATATGTTAACTGTGCTATGTCTGATAACCCATTCTCAAGAGTTAGGTTGACCGTATTTTTACCGTTATGGGTGAGAGATGCCCTCAAGCAGTATGTTGTCCCATTACGGGTGTCAATGTCTCAATACATTGCTGACCATATCGAGGAGGTGGTACTCAACGCTGGATACAAAGCCCCCAAACCTCTTACTTATGAATCGATAGCCCAATTAGTGTTAGATAATTTTGAAATTTTAGAGGATTCAAAAATATCTAAAAAACGATTAAAGGAACTTGCTAACGGTGAACATCCATCAGAAATAGAACTTTTAAGAATTGCCAATACAATCGGGTCAACAGAGGATGAGTTGATAGAGCTTTGTAAAAAATGTCCCAAAAAGGAGAAGGCTACCAATGGAACTTAAGGATTATTTACCCTGTGGGATGACTTTAGATTTAAACCAATCAATACCGACTATTTGGGCAAAAACCAGAAGTGATGCCGAGGATTTTTTAGAAATATCAATCAAGGATTTAATTAAGAGTGCAGTCTATCTAGGAAAACCTATACAACTCCGATGGAAAGGGTGTAAACGACCTTTTAACATATCACCAAAACTAGCCAGCTTACAAGAGGATAACCAACAATTAAAACCGTTACAACCAAACGAAAAGCTTATGATTGAATTAGCATCTAAGCAGGATATCGATAACGCAACTAACCGAGATTTGTTAGTAGCAATAGAGGACTGTCCTGAGTCCGCAGCTATTACCCGTATCAGAGAATCTAAAGTTTTAGCTTGCTCTAATTTAATCCAAAATACCAACGGAAAACCACCGGATGAAGTGATAGGGAGTAGTTTAGATTCTCTTTGGCATCCTGACCAATTAGACCAACTAATGAGATTTTTAGAACAGGACGGCAGGGTAGAAAATTATGAGTATTGGTGTTGGAAATGGCACTTAGAAAACGGTTTATGGGTTCGCAAACGTCAAAATTTAGCGGCTAAAATATTCCAACTTGTTCAATTTAAAGGTGTCCAGTGTCGATTATCTCTAGGTGTTACACCCGTTTAAATTAATAGGAGCAAATCTTATGGCTAGATTAATTTCAGAGAAGCAATTCAACCAACTGCAATCAATTGTCCATCAACTCCAGGCCCTAACCGATGAGAATACAGAGGCAGGACAGTTGATAGATGAGTTAGACCGGATTCTCCTCAACTCGGACATCGAGCAAGCCTATCAGGAGTTAATGGCTGAAGACACCACGCCCAAGACTAAAATTCACGGAGGGGCTTATGTTGTCTGAACCTAACTACTGGTTTCATTCAGACAACGTAAGCCCATGCAAACCTAAACCTAGCGCACCACCCTTTAATCCATATAGCGTATGGGTTTGAGGGTGCAAACCTACCCCTAGCGCACCATAAATAATCCCCCAATAATTAATTACTTGCGATTGATAAGTTTGTTAAATAAGTCCATTTTTCCTTTTGGAACTTTCTTGATAATTTGAGGAATCAAATCATCGTCAATCGTTTCACACCGGGCATTGTAGCCTTCACTATCAATGATTGAATCTCGTTCATCGATTAATTTAATGAATTGATTGGATAAATCATTGGTAATTAGGTCGTCGATTTCTGAGTTGAAATAGTTGTCATCAAAGTTAAATTCAGTCATTGTTTTACTCCTATTGTTGTTAGCTAGAGGGGGGAATAATCCCCCTTTTATCGTGTTAAATTCCGAATCGTTTCTGAGCAGTAATAAATAAGCTCATCCCTGCTTTTTGTATGGTTTCGGAGTCTAAAGCAAAGGATTCTGATTCATCCATCGGGTCATGGGGAAACCGCTTGTTATAGGCTTTATAGGCGGTTTCGTGACAGAACGCTAAGAGGTCGGCTTGTTCAGTTATAAATTGAGCGATCGCTCGTTTTTTATCGTCACTCAATGGTTCATAATTGCTGTTAGTTTTCCCGTTGCCATTGCTGTTGCCATTCCCGTTAGGTTGTGAGGTTTGGCTATCTTCTAATAGCTTATATTTTCCGTTATCATCAAGGATAAGCTTTTGCTCCCCTTTGGTTAAGTTTTTAAGCATTTCAGCCTTCTGAGAGTTAGCATCAGCCCATATTGCAATTTCCTCACCATTGCACTCGAAAATAGCGTTAACCTTCTCCCCATATTTGGTATTTAAG
>NZ_JBJUDF010000133.1:0-4165 GCF_046067725.1 Planktothrix sp. | reverse complement strand
AAATCAGGAATTCGGTCTGGAAAAGCGTTAGGAATTCTCAAAGAAGCTGGCATTGAAGGAACTAACGTTAAAGGCGGAATTTTAGCTTGGAGTCGAGAAATTGATTCTTCTGTTCCTGAATATTAAACCGATGAAATTGTAGAATGACCCAAAAAGGGTTTGAGAGTGGGTTGTGTTTTTTAACTCAACTCACTTCTTTTTTCAGAGAATTCGCTTCAAAAAGAATATCAAAGAACTATAAAATTAATCACAATTCTGAGAGCATAAGGATATTACATCCCTTACAAAAAATGCTATATTGAATAAATTTAAGCTAGACTCAACAAAAAATTCTATTCAACGGCATAAACAACATGACATCCAATTTGCAAAAGTCCCCCCTAGGGAATCTTCCCATTCATAAAATCCCCACTTGGTTGCCGATTACTCTAATTCTGCTTCTAGCAACAATATTATATCTGTATCAACTTGGAACAGAACCGTTATGGCAAGATGAATTTTATAGCATTGAGGACGCTGAAACGTTTAATATTCTTGATCCCGGTGTTCGTCCCCTCTATTATATGTTTTTAAAATTTTGGATGAATTTTGGGAAAAGTGATGCTTGGTTACGAAGTTTATCCGTGATTTTTTCCCTGGGTAGTGTGTTTCTGACTTACAAAATCGGTCGTCGCACCGCCGGAGAATTTGTGGGTCTTATTTCTGCTTTTTTATTAACCCTTTCACCCACTTTTATTTTCCATGCTCAAGAAGTCAGAATGTACAGCATGAGCACATTTATTGCTCTCGCTGGAACCCTAATTTTAATTCAAGCTTTAGAAAATTCAGACCTAAAATGCATAATTTTTTGGGCAATTGCCAGAGTCTTAACAATATTGACTAGCCCCCTTAATATTCTCTTACTATTTCCAGACTTACTGATTATTACTTGGAGATACCGCCAACAAAAACGAGTGTTATTATCCATTGGCATTTTCCTATTATTAACGGGGATTCTAATCATTCCATCCTCTATTGCTATCCTAGAAATCGCTCCCAAATTTTTTGGAGATTGGGTTGCTAATCTCACACCCATTAATTTAAGAATGGTTTTATCAACCCCAGAGGTTTTTACAGCTAATCCCCCCAATTCTAGCGAATTATCAAAGCAAACAGACATCTTTTTTAAAATCTATACTCTCCTGTTAATCAGTTTAACAGGTCTTGCCCTTTTCTATATTACTAAAAATCGGATTAAACCTTTATTATGGATTACAGCATGGGCTTTTTTACCCTGTCTTCCTATTCTGTTGATGTCCTATGCCTTTGCTAATATTTGGTTTCCTCGATACCTTCTCTTTGTAGCACCTTATTTTTTCATTTTGTTAGCCGTCGGATTTCTACAAATCTTTCATCGTTGGCGTTATGTTGCAGCACTCATTGGGATTTACTATTTAATCGCTGTAGGCTTTGGATTAAACCATTATTATACAACCTCAGAACGAGTCAATTGGCCGATGATTACCCAAGCCATTGCTCGCAATGAACAACCAGGTGATGTAATTATCTACTCTCGAAGCCCTAGAAATGCTCCCAAACCTAACGCTTTACGTTATTATTATCAAGGTCAAATTCCTATCGAATTGCAAGTTAATTTATGTGCCAACAGCAATCAAAACAAAATCAGTAGCTCTGACTCTAAACCCGTAACTATTACCCCTTTATCAACTTTATTAACAACCTATTCTCGATTTTGGGTGGTTTGTGAAGTCTTTGATGAAGCAGTTTTTAATAACTTTGTTTCTAACCGATTTCAAATTAAAGAACGTCAAAGCTTTAAAACTCGTTTTGAACCCTTACAAGTCTTTCTATTAGTTCCGAAATCTTCTGCAAATCCCCCAACAGTTCCCTCAACAACTGAGAATTCCAGTCCTAACAGCTAATCAAAAACTTGAATTCGTTGTGCTCTGAATCAAAACACGCCCAAGGGGAAGAATTGACTTAACCGAGGGCGTATTAATCCCCTAATTTATCAGTTAAAATTAGAATTAATAGGTAATGGGGGTTCATCAGCCAACCATCAATCGTTAACCCTCTCCGGTTTGTCCTAAATATTTGGTTAAATAGGGAGAAAAAACTTCATAAATCAAGGTTAAAGGTTTGCCATGATGCCAAAATAAATAATGACGTCCCCAAAACGGCCCTGATTCACCAAAAGCTAATTCTAACCCTTTGCTATCTCCATAATAAATTCCCTGCACATCTCGATAAAGCTCCGTTCGCAACCGAGCTAAACTCGCCCAAATGGGTAACGACCGATTTTGTAAATATTCATCAACATGGCTGGCTTCCCACCAAGAAGTGGCATAAGCTAACCGTTGTCCTGATGCTGTTCTTAACCACACCTGGCGTCGCACACGGGGGCCGGGAACCGCTAAAATCTGCTCTGGAGCATTATCCGTGCTCATGCCAATTGCTGACATATCAATCACATCAACTTCTGTGGGTTCCCCGGTTAACAGTTGTAAATGTCGCGTCGGAGAACCATCTCCTAATAACAAAATTTGCCAAGGGGGAGACAGTTGACTATGAGGCAGTCCTTGTTTAACAATAGCTTCATCCCCCTGCCATCGACACCGAAGACGATGCCAAGCAGTCGGTTGAGTAACGGGTTCGAGTCTTCTAATACTGGCAGTCAAGGGTATGCAACAAAACTTAACGTCTGTTGTCTATGATAGCGCAACGGATGTCAGGTGTCAGGTTTCAACTCTGGAATTATGAACGACCCTTTAAAAGAAGTCACAATTTATACCGATGGGGCCTGTAGTGGTAATCCAGGGCCAGGAGGATATGGCGTGGTGTTAATTTATGGCCCTCACCGTAAAGAATTATCAGCCGGATATCAACTCACCACCAATAACCGCATGGAATTAATGGCCGCTATTATGGGATTAGAAGCCTTAAAGTTTCCTTGCGCTGTTAATTTATATACGGATTCTCGCTATTTAGTCGATGCAATGTGCAAAGGATGGGCGAAGAAATGGCAACAAAATGGTTGGAAACGTAACCCAAAAGAATCCGCTAAAAACCCTGATTTATGGGAACGATTATTAGCAGTATCAGAACAACATCAAGTTCAATTTCTCTGGGTGAAAGGTCATGCGGGAGATGAAGAAAATGAATGTTGCGATCGCTTAGCAGTTAACGCTTCTCAACAACCTGATTTATTATTAGATTTGGGTTATGAAAAAGCTTGTGATCCCTAAAGCATTAAAAATTAAAAAAATTTGAGGATAAAATCTTAATGACCGTCATAACAGAACAGACAATATTAATTACAGGGTGTAGTCGGAGGCTGGGCTATTTACTAGGCTGTCATTTTTTAGCAAAAAATTTTAGAGTGTTAGCCCACTATCGGACACCAACCCACGAAACTGAACAATTAAAGTCTCAAGGCGCCATTTTATTACAGGCAGATTTTACCCAGTCTCAACACATTATCCATTTCATTGAACAGGTAAAATCTTTAACCAATGAATTACGGGGAATTATTCATAACGCTTCTATGTTTGCCCCGGATCAAACTGAACCCCAAGCCATTTTAGAACAGTATCATCAATTATATCAAGTTCACATGGTGGCTCCCGCATTAATTAATCACGAATTAAAAGCAACCCTTCAACAAGGAGCAAACCCTTATTCAGATATCATTCATATTACCGATATTGCCGTTAATCATCCCCATCCTAATTGTTCCCTTTACTCTTCTACAAAAGCTGGACTTGAGAACCTGACCCTTTCTTTTGCTAAAAACTTTGCACCCCAGATTAAAGTTAATAGTATTCAACCCGGTACTTTTGAGTTTTTAACCCATCATACAGAAGCCGAAAAAGCAAATATATTAAACGAAACTTTATTGAAAAGAATAGGAGGGTTTGAAACTATTATTAAAACCGTTGATTATTTACTTGATAATCATTATATTACAGGCAGTGCCATTAAGGTAGATGGTGGACACACTTTGATTTAATTCTTAATCACTTTTTTTGAGAAGGGTGATCAACAACAAAAGTTAGTCTTGATTTGTATTTGATATAATCAGATTGGTCAGTCCTGCCAAGGCGAATGAATGAATATGGCGATCGCAACTTTAACAGAAAACTTCTCTTTAGAAGATTTTATGGTG
>NZ_JBJUDF010000132.1:0-4218 GCF_046067725.1 Planktothrix sp. | reverse complement strand
GAGAAAGCCGGACTCATCCAACCCGGTTGGGAACAGGAACTACCTAATGAGTCAATCGTGCATAAATCCGTTGCTGCTTTAGTCGTTAGAGATCCGAATCTTGGGGTTAAGGGATGGTCTGATTTAACCCGTGATGATATTCAAGTGATTACGGCTAACCCGAAAACCTCTGGGGGTGCCAAGTGGAACTTCCTAGCTTTGTGGGGGGCGATTACTCAAGCCGGAGGAAGCGAACAAGAAGCCCAAAACTTTGTAGAAACCGTCTTTAGTCGAGTTCCAGTTCTGCCAAAAGATGCTCGTGAAGCTAGTGATGTGTTCTACAAACAAGGTCAAGGGAATGTCTTAATTAATTATGAAAATGAAGTGATTTTAGCGACGCAACAAGGAGATAGACAACCCTATATTGTGCCAACAGATTATAACATTTCCATTGATAATCCGGTTGCCGTTGTTGATGCCAATGTTGATAAACATGGAACAAGGCAAGTAGCAGAAGCGTTTACCAAATTCTTATTTACACCGGAAGCTCAACGAGAGTTTGCTAAAGTTGGATTTCGACCTGTTGAACCAACCATAGAAGCGGAATTTGTTAGCCAATTTCCGAAAATCGAAAAACTCTTTACCATTAAAGATTTAGGCGGATGGAAGCAAGTAGACAGTCAATTTTTTGCGGATGGAGCCTTTTTTGAGCAAATGCAAACCAAAATTGCCCAACCTAAATAGATCTTGATCAAGTTTATAACGTTCTACTGATTCATTGAAGGAGGTTAAAATGTCTGAAAATTTACATAATTCTGTTTTAAAAGCGAGAGAACGTTATCAGACAAACTGCCGAATTCGAGTTAGAATTCCTAAAGGATATCATCAAGAACCTGTCATTTCTCATTTAATTTCTGATTATAGTTTACAAGTTAATATTATAGGAGCGATTTTAGGTCAGAATGCTAAGGAAGATGGTTGGTTTGATTTACTCCTGAAAGGAACCCCTCAACAAATCAACAGTGCTTTAATTTATCTTTCAGATTTAGATATCGAAATTTGGCGAGATTCCCAATCAGAAATTGATGGATGGTAGCTCAAAACTTCCTAATATTTCTGAATTTATCTTCAAAATCAAGTCTTTTGTAGAATCCCATTAATTAATCTAAATCCCTGATTTAATCTCTATGAGAGTTAACCAATTGAAACTTAAACAACCGGTTTTAAATCACCCAGTTATAGAACTTTTGGGGCGGTTTTCTTTTCCTTGGGTTTTTACATTTTTCTATTTGATTTTGATGTTATTGCTGCCTTTTGCTGCATTAATTGAAAAATCTTTGAGGGTATCTCCCCAAGAGTTCTGGAATATTGCCTTTAGTCCCATTGCTGTATCTGCTTATAACGTTACTTTTGTCACTGCTTTAGCCGCAGGCGCCATTAATGGAATAATGGGAACCTTAGTCGCTTGGGTGCTTGTTCGTTATCAGTTTCCAGGGAAAAAATTAATCGATGCTGCGGTTGATTTACCATTTGCTTTACCCACGTCCGTTGCAGGTTTAGTCTTAGCAACTGTTTATAGCGATAAAGGCTGGATTGGACAATTTTTTGCCCCTTTTGGCATTAAAATTGCCTTCACCCGTTTAGGGGTATTTGTAGCCATGTTGTTTATTTCTATCCCCTTTGTGGTCAGAACTTTACAACCTGTTTTACAAGAAATGGAACAGGAAACGGAGGAAGCCGCATGGTCATTAGGTGCATCTCAATTTCAAACGTTTTTAAGGGTTTTACTCCCCCCCTTAATGCCTCCCATTTTAACCGGAATAGCCCTGGGTTTTTCCCGTGCTGTCGGCGAATATGGTTCAGTGGTTATTGTTTCTTCGAGTATTCCCTTTAAAGATTTAATTGCTCCGGTTTTAGTGTTTCAACGCTTAGAACAATATGATTATGTCGGTGCTACAGTGATTGGTACAGTCCTCTTATTTGTTTCATTATTCTTGTTAATATTGATTAACGCACTGCAACAATGGGGACGACGGTATTCTCTAAAAAGCTAAGTGTTTTAAGCTTTTTAATTAATTAGTACCTAATATTCATTGCTCGTTTGTCCTTTATGATATCTAATTCTTCAACAAAGCCCAATACTTCACAATCGCCACCTTGGATTCAATGGCTACTGATTGGAATTGCTTTACTGTATCTCGGCTTAATTTTATTTATTCCTGCTATAGCCGTTTTTTATGAAGCTTTCCATAAAGGAACCCAAGAATTTTTAACGGCTATCAATACCCGTGAATTTCAACACGCGATGCAATTAACTGTAACCATTGCATTTATTGTTGTTCCCCTTAATACTCTTTTTGGACTTTGTGCGGCTTGGGTCATTGCTCGCAATCAATTTCCAGGTCGTACCTTATTAATTAGTATTATTGACCTGCCTTTTGCGATTTCTCCAGTGGTAGCAGGGTTAATGATTGTCCTGTTATATGGTCGCAATGGTTGGTTTGGTGCAGCTTTACAAAGTGTTGATATTAAAGTGTTATTTTCACTCCCTGGAATGGTATTAGCAACCCTATTTGTTTCTTTACCTTTTGTCGCTAGAGAAGTCATTCCTGTTTTAGAAGAAGTCGGTTCAGAACAGGAAGAAGCCGCGCGAACTTTAGGAGCTCAAGATTTCCAAATTTTCTGGCGTGTCACTCTTCCTAATATTAAATGGGGGTTACTTTATGGTGTTCTATTAACCAATGCTAGAGCGATGGGGGAATTTGGAGCCGTAGCGGTGGTTTCTGGATTAATTTCTGGTCGAACTTTAACCTTACCAACCTTTGTGGAACAAGCTTACAAAAACTATCAAACCGAAGCTGCTTTTGGTGCTGCCACCATTTTAGCATTACTCGCATTAGTTACTTTAGTTCTGAAAGAAATTTTAGAACGGAAAACCAATCATGATTAAGCTTTTTTGGAATTAAACCTTGTAATTTTTTTCTTAAATTTGGAGTGAATATGGGTATTGCTGTTAAAAATGTTTCTAAAATTTTCGGTAATTTTCAAGCTTTAGATCAGATCAACTTGGAAGTTAAAGAAGGAAAATTAGTCGCTTTATTAGGGCCATCGGGTTCGGGAAAATCGACTTTATTAAGAGCGATCGCTGGTTTAGAAACTCCCGATAGTGGACAAATTATTATTAACGGTCAAGATACAACCTATTTAGATGTACGGCGGCGCAATATTGGATTTGTATTCCAACATTATGCTTTATTTAAACATCTCACCGTCCGCCAAAATATCGCCTTTGGTTTAGAAATTCGTAAATATCCTCGCAAACAAATTCAAGCAAGAGTCGAGGAATTATTAGAATTAATTCAATTAAAAGGATTAGGAAATCGTTATCCCTCTCAACTGTCGGGTGGTCAACGTCAACGGGTTGCTTTAGCTCGTGCTTTAGCGGTTCAACCTCAAGTTTTATTACTCGATGAACCCTTTGGGGCGTTAGATGCTAAAGTTCGTTTAGAATTGCGGAGTTGGTTACGTCAATTGCATGATGAAGTTCATGTCACCAGTGTTTTTGTGACCCATGATCAAGAAGAAGCAATGGCGGTCGCCGATGAAATTGTTGTGATGAATCAAGGTAGAATTGAACAGGTTGGAACCCCCGCAGAAATTTATGATCACCCCGCCACACCCTTTGTAATGCAGTTTATTGGAACGGTTAATGTATTACCCAGTCATGCGTCACTTTTCCAAGATTTAGCTTTCGGAGTTCCCACTTCTCATATTTTTATTCGTCCCCATGATTTAGAATTACACACCACAGATCACTCTGAATTAAGAGCACCCGCTTGGGTGAAACGGGTCACACATTTAGGATGGGATATTCAAGTGGATTTAATCTTAGCTGATGAGCGTCCAATTGTCGCCCATTTAACTAAAGAGCAATTTACCAAACTTCAACTTCAATCCGGTGATCAAGTTTTTGTTGAACCGAAACGAGGATATAACGGTGAAACCTGCGAAATTCTACTAGAACAACCCGCTACATCATTCCGTTAACATCCCTTCTGGTTTTTACAAAGAGCTCGCACAAAGCCCACGCACTTCAGTCGTGGGATGTAGTGCGACCCCCTAAAGGCAGGGCTGTTTCATTTTCTCCCAAAATTTGTATGACCTCTCCCCCTAACCCCCTCTCCTGCAAGGAGAGGGGGGACTAATTATTACTATTAAACATCAAAAATCATTAATTAC
>NZ_JBJUDF010000131.1:0-14091 GCF_046067725.1 Planktothrix sp. | reverse complement strand
GCGTCTGCTTCAATGGCAAAAGGCTCCATTCGCGCCCGATTTAACCCTTCTTGCAACGCGGTTGTAATCCGTCGTAACTCACGGGTCACTTGATCCGCTTCTTCCACTAAAAATTCAATATCCGCCGACGACTCCCGCACTCGGACAATTAACTCAATAATTTCTTGAGACAAGGTATGGAATGGCGTAAATCGGTCGAGTTCCGTTGAGTCTAAATCCATATTCGGATCATCATAAATCGAAGAATTTTCACTAAACCAGAAGGGTTTGCGACGGTGAGACAGTAAAGAAATTTCCAACAGCGAGCGCTCATAGAAATCCTGCATCCGTTGACCCACATCTCCCAACAGCGAAACTTGATGCAGCAAATTATCCAAAAACTGGCGCATTCGTTCTTGGTCTTGTTCTAAACTATTCCGGTTAACCACCAGTTCCCCCATCAAATTACTGAGGTTATCCAGTTGTTTGACTGGAACTTTAACAATCGGTTCAGCAATGGGTTTAGCAAACGTCCCTCTCAGTGCTGAAGATTGACGAGATCTCGGAGGTGCATCTTCAATTAATCGCATCAATTCTGAAAAATCTGGATCTTCAGACATTGACTCTGAGATTTTACCGGAAGTTCGTCCATTCTCAGATTTAAGATTCGGTATAGAACTGGATACAGATGCAACCGGGTCAGAGGAGTGGAGCAGTTGATCTAAATTCAAGAAAATCTGATCCTCTGCTGCCGAGGTCGAAGTCATTGAAGACGAGACCTCCTCTTGATTGAGTAAGGCATCTAAACTGGTAAAATCATCATCAGGCAACTCAAAGTTAGGTTGAGATTGGCTCAAGGTTCCTGACCCTTCGTGCCTTATAGCATAGTTTTCGGAGACCCTTGAGGTTAATTCTTCAGTCTTTTCTTCAACAAAAGCAATAGATTTTTCTCCCAACTTCATCAAATCGTCCAAGGACGAAGGAGCAGAAGTCGGTACTGCGATACCCATATCATTTTCCAACAGTTCGTTAAACCAATCTTCCTCCGTTGTGGTTTTCAACTCAGAAGTAGAAAAAGCAGCCGTCGGTCGGGATGGGGGTACTGAAGTTGATTGACTGTATTGATCATATTGGTCAAACAACTCATCTAAACTTTCTGCATCCTCCAATAAATCATCGATTTCTAGTGATGTCGTTGGTGTAGGCGGTTGACTCCAAAGAGATGAATCTTGGTCTTCGGAGTTGATATTGAAAAGATCATCAAAGACATCCTTAAAACTAGCAACAGGTTGCTCTGGCTCGATTTTGACTGTGACTACCGGTTTTGAGGTTGGAGTTTCCACTCCTTGGGAATCGATATCATTCAGATTATCAAAGAAACTGGCAAGATCATCATCGATTTCAAAAGAACTAACAGAAATCGTGGCTGGGTTTTCTCCATCTGTTTGCTCGACCGAAACGTCCCAGGGTTCTTTCATTGAAGTTCCTGTGGATGTCTTTAGAGATTTAGCTTCTGTTTTGTTGAATCCAGTTTGCGTGTCGTCCAATAAATCCAAAAAGTCCCCCTGTAGAAGATCTCCCTCTTGGACATTCGATATAGGAATTTCTGTTGCTGTTTCTTCTACCGCTTCATGTTCCCAATCATCCAAACCGTCAAATAAATCCTTCAGGCTGTTATATTCTTCAGGCGTGATTTCTGGCCCATTGTGTAACCGCATGGGATTATTGCTGGGGTTAGTCGCTGACCCCGACCAGTTAGTATCCAACAAAGAGTTAGTTAAATTAGGAGAAGCAGATACAGAATTGTTCTGGCTCTGGGGAGACCTTGATGAACTTGACTTAGCAGTTGTTCCCCCTAATTGACTTAAAGGAGTCTCTCCTGGGGCCGGCGATTTCGATGAACTAGGTGACTTCGAGGGATAAGATGAAGAAGAAGACTTAACCGCAGATGGCGATTTTTGGCGTGTTGGGGGAATTACAGACTTAGGCAAGAAGCTTTTAAGTCCATCCGTTACAACAATTTCAGCTTCTTGATTCGCCAAAACCAGTTCTTGAGCTTCTTTAATCGACTTAATAATCACAGGAGCCAAACTTCGATAAGTATTATCAGGGTTTGCGATCGCTTGTTCGACAGTTTTAATAAACTTAACCCAATGGGGTAAATCAAACAGTTCTCCCGTCTGAGCCAAACTCTGACAAATTCCAATTAACCCTTGACGAGATTGAGAAGATTCAGATTGTTTAAACTGTTGCAACATCTCCCGCAACCGTTCAGAAACATCGCTCTTGAACACCAAATCCTTAGCACTGCTAACCGGAGTATCGTCTCGAACCGATGGAATCGCACTCACAGAAACTCCCCCAACCGGAGCCACCCCGCTCTTCCCTCGAATTTCTGGCAGACGAGGGCGTGTTTCTACTTCAGAGGGTCGAGTCCCTGTCACCTGTTGCTGCACAACATTTTTAATATGATAATTTAACGCTTCAAAAACGGGCTCAACATCCTGCAAAATCGCTGCTTCTGCTTCTTCTGTTAAGCCATAGGGCCCCGATAATTGATCAATCAAGGCTTGTAAAGTATCAAAAACTTGTAAAAATAACGATTCTAATTGTTGATCAATCAATTGAGCCGGAAGACGGTTTTCTTTAAGGATTTTAAAACTATCTTCTAAGCGGTGAGCCGTTTGTTGAATACTATTGAGTCCCAACATCGCGGCTCCTCCTTTAACTGAGTGAGCGGCTCGGAAAACCTCATTGAGCAGTTCTGGATCTTCAATAGTCGTTTGTAGATTCAGTAATCCCTGTTCAATAGTATTGAGGTGGTCTTTCGCCTCCTCAATAAAATAACCCATGATCCGTTGTTGCTGTTCCAGTTGCATATCAGTTGACTATTGGCTATTGACTATTGGCTATTGACTATTAGCAGTTGGCGGTGAACCGTCAACAGTTAACAGCGCGCCTGATCAGGTGATTAACCTTTCTCGGACGCATCAACGCGGAAGCGTTCTACAGAAGTGAGGAGGTCTCGCGCCACTCCCACAAGTTTAGTTAAGGCGCTGGAGACACCTTGAGCTTCTTGAGAAGTTTCTTGAGCACTATGTTCAACGGCTCGCATCACCTGAGCGACAGCCCGTGCAGTTTCGTTTTGTTCAACGGTATCCGCCGTAATGGAACGGACCAGAACGTCGATGCGGTTCGTCACTTGGATAATGTCATCCAAGGCTCGTTTTGCTTGTTCGGCCAGACGAGTTCCCTCAATCACCTGCTGATGACCTTGGGACATGGCCATCATTACGGTGTTGGTCTGGCTTTGAATTTGCATCACGATTTGTTCAATATCTTTTAAGGATTTCGCCGACTTATCCGCTAACTGTCGCACTTCATCGGCAACGATGGCAAATCCTTTCCCCGCTTCCCCGGCTCTAGCTGCCTCAATACTGGCGTTTAACGCCAGTAAGTTGGTTCGGGAAGCAATCTGAGAAATAATCGCCACAATTTTAGAAATTTCTTGGGTAGATTCCCCTAAACGCTTGACTTCTCGGCTGGTTTCTGCGACGGTTTCTCGAATTTTCAAAATTCCCGCCACGGTCATTTGTACCGCTTCTCCGCCTTTGGTCGCCACCGCCGCTGCTGAACGCGCCACTTCTTCGGCTTCTCGCGCACTTTCAGCAACCCGTTGAATGGCATCGGTGAGTACCTGAACTGAATTTAAGGTCGCAGCCAGTTCCTCCGCTTGTCGAAAGGCATCTCCGGCCACATCCTTCGCGAAGGTGGCACTATCCGTTGCCCCCTTACTGACTTGACGAGCGGCTTGTTTCACCTGCACCACAATTTCCCGCAGGTTTTGAATCGTTAAGTTAAAGGAGTCAGCAACGGCGCCTAAAACGTTCGCCGTCACCTCCGCCGTTACGGTTAAATCTCCCCGTGCTGCTCCTTCCACGTCATCTAACAACCGAATCACTTGACGGTGTAAATCATCTCTGGCATCTTCCTGTTCCTTAGCTTTGCGTTGGGCTTCACGGGTAATATTTTGGATAAATTGAGCCGCATGGTTAAATTTAGCCGACATTCTCCCAAATTCGTCCTCGGCAAACACGGTCGCCCGGGCATCTAAATTGCCTTTGCCAATGGCATCAAATTGAGCTTGTAAATCGTCCGTTGCTTTTTGAATTTGTTGAGAGCTAATCCGTCCTAATCCCCAAGCTGTGAGAAAACTGGTAGCTCCCGCAACAGTGGTCATCAGCCATCCCGTGACTCGCAGATAATCAACCACCTGTCGTTGATTGTCTAAGGAAGCTGTACGAGTGGCAATATTGGTAGCGGTTGCAACTAAAATCAAGGTGATCAGCCCTGTCCCTAAAGCGGTGTATAACGGTTTGCGCTTTAAAGAGGCATTTTCTAAGAACGAGAATGTCCCTTGATCGGTTGTTACCACAGTTTCCATCACATCCCCTAAATCAGGGCTCATGGTTGTTACTGCCGATGCGGTGTAAGCACTATTAAAAATCTCCTCATCCCGAATCGAGGAACTATCACTATCAAGGGTAATATTCTGGGAAGGAATTCCGATTTTGCCATCGAGGTTGCTAAAATCTGAATCCAGATACAGATCATGATCCCCATTAGAGATCACATCAAAATCGGCAGCATCATCAAATTCTTCAAAATCATCTAAGAAATCATTTTCCGTTAATAAGGGAGCCTTACCATGAGGAGAACGGCCATTAAGATGATTGATTTCTGCTGTAACATCAAAGGAGTCCCCAAAGGTATCCTCATTTAACGGATCAATATCAAAACTATCAGGAATAGCAGTCGCATCAAAAACCAGATCATCTTCTTCGAGATCGTTCGTTAGATCAGGAGCATCCGAGAGGTTGAACGCACTATAAGCTTCTGATTGGGAGGGGTGATCACGACGATGAGAATAATAGGAGGAATCAGCCGCATTATTCGTCAACAAGGTTTCCTCTTCGTTGCTTTCTTCTGCATCCAAAACGTTAAAGTTAGCCGTCATGTTAGAAGGGTTAGTGGGTAAGGGAACAGAATCATCGGCACTATCAACGAAGGGTTCCACAGGAAATGTAAAATCTATTGGCAGATCAAATGGGTCAAACCCATCTTCTTCGGAGCCTTCAACTTGGAGAGTTTCTACACTAGAGCGATTCCCATTTTGAGCTTCCGGTTCAGAACTGATCAACTCCACCGATGGCTCTAGCCCCACTTCCAGAGGTGCAAAAATATCATCCAGTTCGTCTTCAAAGCTCATGGCGGAAGAAACACGGGATGGCGCGTCTGTACTAGCTGGTTGAGAAGGGATGGAAGAAGATGGAGGATCAATTTTGTCCTCTTGGCTGACTCCCAATCCATGTTCTAAATCTGGTGTTTCCCCTAGCTCACCGTTGCCAAACAATTGAGTAGGTTGATGTTGAGCATCGATCTCCGACTCATCCAGAGTTTGTTGGGAATTGATGGAATGCTCGTGATCATCAGAGCTAACCGTTGAAGAATGCAGAACATCAAGTCTGTCTTCATCCTCCGAGGAAAATAAATCCCCAGTTAATTGTTCAATATCACTCGCACTTGCCTCATCGGTGGCTAAAGGATTCAGGTGTGGAGATTCATCATCTTCTTCTAATGTAAACGGATCGGCATCTAATTGGGTCAGGTACCCCAGATCATCTAAGGGATTTAAAATTTCCGTTCCTGCCTCTAAATCATCCTCAATTGCAAAGGGATTATCGGGATCTGTGCTAAAAGCAGATGAGCTACCATTAAGGTTTAAATGTTCTTCCTGATTCTCAAGCAGTTCCCAATCCTTTTCACCCATGGCATCCTCCAGACTCGGAACCGATAAGTCTACATCCGAGTCCTCTAGCTCTAATTCTTTAAAATCAAAAAGTTCGGAGGTTGCCGTGAAATCCTTCAGATCGATTTCCGAGTTGGCTTGCTTGATCAAATTGCCATTTTGTTGAACAAGAGAACCATTGGTTTCATCGAGATCCGGCTTTAATCCATTGATAGAGGATGAATGATCGGATAAACCATTGGTTTGTTCCGTTGCCCAACTTAAATCCTGGGTTAAATCAACATCAGCAGAATCAATTTCTTCATCCAGAAGGGCGTTAAAAACCGCTTGGGAATCTGGGGAATCGTTCAACTCATATTCAGCCGGGACATCAAGTAAGTATTGGTCAGTATCCGCTAAAGCTTGATGGGCTTGTTCGAGTAATTCATCATCCGTCGTCAAATTTAAGACAGCCATATACTGATCACGAGCCACATCATATTGTTGTAAGCCATAGCCATAGATATGACCACACAGAAGACGGGCTACTGGGTCTTCTGGATAATCTTCAACCAGTTGATAAACCAGTGCTGCTGCCTCTTCGTAATTTCCCTGACAGTATGCTTCCTCGGTTTGCTTATATTCTTGTAGGAAGTCTGTACTTGTTGCCATGAGCGATTCCCCTTGTGATTTTAAAGTGTAATTGTTGTATGGCTTAAACGTTAAAAGTTCAATTTAAGAAAGATTTAGCTTAAACAGTTTTATAATCAGTTGATGGTTAATAGGCTCACGCCCTGAGGCTATTAACCTGTTTATGTGATTCGGTTAGGTTGCCCAACGAGCCGAGCGCAAAATGGCTACTTGGTCTAGGAGTCGCAGAACGTTTCCTCCGTTTGCCAGTTGCCATTCTCCTTTAATAAAAGGAGCCATACTATCACCGACTTGAGTTGGCATTTGCATTTGATCAGGGTCAAGCCATGCCATATCATTGAGAGCATCGACTGCTAATCCTAATATAATGTCTTGGTCTTCGACGACAATGACATGAATCTCTGTGCGGTCTGTATTCAGGGCAGTGGAATCTCCTAAAAATTGACCCAAATCAGCCACCCAAATCACCCGACCTCGGAGGTTGAACGTACCCAGTAAGAGTGGGGAGACATTGGGAATGGGTGTCATCCGATCTGGGGACTGAAATAGTACCTCCCGGATTCCGATGGCTGGAAGGGCAAATTCCGACCCTGAAGGCACAAAAAAGCGGAGATGGGGCTCCCCTTCAGGAGTTTCCAACTCTTGGAATTCTGGGCTATCTGTACCTGGCCCGGTTAGAAAATCTGGGTTTCCCACCATTGTGATTTAGACCTACCCTCTAAGCAATTGTTTAACAGTACCGATTAATTCGGTCGGCTGGAAAGGTTTAGCAATATAAGCATCGGCTCCCTGTTTCATCCCCCAATAGCGATCAAATTCTTCCCCTTTGGAAGAACACATCACGATAGCAATATTGCGAGTTTTCGGATCAGATTTTAGGCGACGACACAGTTCATAACCGTTCATGCGAGGCATGACAATATCGAGCACCATTAAATCAGGGCAGCTTTTTTGGACTTGTTCTAACGCTTCTACACCATCACTAGCGACACTAACTTGTAAACCGCTATCTTTAAGAAGATTAGAAATCATCTCCCGTTGGGTGACGCTATCTTCCACAACCATGACTTTATTCATCGTTCTTCCCCCTGAGAAACTCCCGAATGGTAATCCGGTTAAAGCTGAGAGTCCAAGGAATAGGAGGTTTATGCTGCTGCATTAGAAATTTATCGTAAAGTGTCAACACAACCTTTTTGCCTCAAAAGAGGTGATTCTTTTTGACATACCTGTTTCTATAACAGGACAGAGGCGATTGAATATTTATTTGGGGTTGAAAGACCCACCTGGATTGGGCGTTTAATGGAACGCTAGATCAAGGAGACGGGTGTTCATTTGATCGCGTGTGGTTTTTCAGTTGTCAATCCCATAGGCTGGGTTATGATAACTTAGTTTTTTTAACATATTGCTTAATTTCAAGTATAGTTCGTCGCTCTAGGGGTTTATCGAGTCAGTTTTTGCACCAATTGTGTTCAGGATCGAAGCTTATATTAAGAGAGCAATAATCGCTGTGACCCTTAATTGTTAAGCATCTTACCCTTGACTCCTGACGGGTGTGACTCCTGCTAGATCTGGTCAGTGAGCGTCCAATTCAATTATACAAATCTTTGACAGCCTAGATTGATCCCAGATGAAAGTTTTTCGTCAGGGGTTGTTCAACAATTTAATGTTGTTGTTGAGGAACGGTAGAGAACCACGAATATCGGTCAAAGGGTTTCTAACTCACTCATGAATTCATCTTCTAACTTAGACTCTAAAGTCGTATTCATCAATTTTCCAGGCCCAATATAAGTTTCAACTAAAGTTAATAATTCAGCATCCCCAAAAGGTTTAGTTAAGTAATTCGTTGCTCGAATCATTCGAGCTTTTAGACGGTCAATAAATCCATCAATTCCTGTTAGCATAACAATCGGGGTTTGACGAAATGCCGTTGAATTCCGCAACATTGCACAGATTTCATAACCATTTAATTCTGGCATCGCAATATCACAGAGAATTAAATCGGGTTTGAGTTGAAAGACTAAACTTAATGCTTTTAAAGGATTCCCGATCGCAATAGCTTCATAACCTTGTTCTTTTAAAATCGTTTCAACGGTTTGCCGAATCACAATATCATCATCAATACACACAATCCGAGGGCTGCGGTTACGGTCATTCAAAGGTTCTAGTGGAGTTAACGAATTTTCAGGATGGGGGGTTAACAGTTGTACTAACCCTTGTTGAACAAAGGGATAAATTGCTTTAGTCACCATAACAATATCTCGATGTAAATGACGAGCAATTTGGCGAATGGAGGTTTGTCCATCAGCCCAACGATTGAGAGTTTCAAACACTTGAGGGCGGACAGTGTGTTGTAATTTTGAGCGATCCGTGATCAAAGGGCATTGATTGGGGGAGGTAATATGGGGATGAAATTTTTTCCATTCTTGGACTTGTTTAAAAATATTGGCTAATAAAGGGCTAATTTCTAAAGTTGTTAACTGGGGAGCTAAGGCGGAGCCCATTTCAAAAATAAATGCTCCTTGATGTAAACTCAGCAAATCAAATAAGGTTTCTTGAACCATACAATGCACAATACTGCGGGCAATGGCTGGGGTAATCACTTGGTTTTCCAGTAAAACCCACAAATACCCATACTCTGGAGCATTGACCGAAGCAATGGAGGGAACTTCTAATTCCGAGAGAACGGTTTCGGCTTTATAGCGTCGTAAATAATCCCGTAATCGGCGATTGGTTGCCTCGCTTTCGCCTGCATAAATAATGCGACCATTCCAACAAAAGACTAACCAACATTGTCCCGTCAAACGGCTGGGATGGCAGTGAAGAATTTCATTGGTCATCAGGGATGAACTGTAAGCTTCTACCATGAGTTCCCCTGTCCTCTGGCCAAGCTCAATCAGTTGCAAAATACTGCGAATATCAATTTCGTTTAAAGAGCCTTGCATTTAGCAAGTTGCCTCCTGCAAATAGGTTTTAGTTTAGGTACATCCTAAAGAGGAAAAATATGGGAGTTTCGTGATCATCAAATCACGGCTTTCCTTATATTCTAGGAGAGACAGCCACTTATGCACCGAATCCTTGGGAATTCAGGTTGACACTCAGCTAGACTTTTTTTAATCTTCGGATAAGGCAATGTCCTGATTAGAGCCAGAACAGATCTCTAAAAGCGGATATTTAAGGTTCTGGATTAACTGTTTACCTGCGACTCCCGCCTATGTTTTATGATTAAGACAGCGAACAAATAGTGCTTGAACACCTCAAGAGGATAAAGGGCCGATGCTCTATTTAGCGGAAGTACAAAAGCAGAGTAGCAAATTTGGTCTGGGTGGCGGTAGGACTGAACTCAAGCTATTGGCTTGTCAGCGAGGTGAAAACAATTGGAGTGCTGTACCCGGAGAGGAAATCATCCTTGCTGATGATGCCAATAACTTTAAGGACGGAACCTTAGTATTAGTGGATCTCAATACGAGTAAGCAGGTGCAACGCATTCAAGAAGCTGCCCGCCAACTCGTGGGGATTCTCCAAGATTTTTCTCGGTTGCAAGAAAAGTTTAAAACGCAACAAGAAGAAATTGAACAGTGGAAAGAGTCATTGACTTATCAAAGTCAAGAGTTAAATCGCCGGGAAATGGAAATGGAAGCCCGACGAGAACAGATGGAACAATTGGAGGATGAATTAGAACGGCTCGAACAGCAACGTCAAGAAATTGAACGTTCTCGCGATGAAAGTAACCGTTTACGTTCGGAAATTGATCGCGCACGTCAAGATATTGAAACCGCTCGTCAACAGTTAAAAGACCAGCGAAAACAACTCGAAGAACAACAAAGTCAATTACAGTCGTCTCCTTCGTTGAGTGCTAAACAATCTGAGCATGTCCAGAACCTCCTGAATCAACTTTCTAATTCGATTTTGATTTCACCGTTACAAACTCAACTCCAGCAATCCTTACAACAAGTGATCGGTGCTGAAAGTTCGTTAACACAACATCAACAACGGTTACAAGAACAACGTTCGCAAGCCCAACAACTTCAACAAACCTTAGAGGCAACGACCACCAGTATTAAACAGCAATGGCAACAGTGGCAGACCGCTCAGGATGTTTTAATCCAAAACCGTTGTGAGTTAACGTCCCAGCAACAGTTACTGCAAACCCAACAGGATTACATCCAAACCTTACAAACCGTCATTGACAGCCGTCAAACGTTATTAGAACAACTACAACAGTTGGCATCCCGTCAAACCGAGGATGATTCAACTACTGTCAGCGTTAAGATGGATATCCAAGCTTTGGAAGCAATGCCATTGGAACAATTACAGGCAGAAGTCCTACAATTGCAACAGGAGTGGGATCGTTGGTCTGGTTTTGTTAAAGAACAGGAGGAGGAATTAAAATTAAAACTTGAAGAAATTGAAGAACTTCAAGAGAAACTGAAAACAGCCAAGGATGGACAGCAACAAAGTTTACAGACGGAATTAAGCGATGAGCAAGATGCTTATCAAATGTTGAATGAAACGTTGGTGGGTCAGCGCCGTACCTTGAAAGAGCGAGAAGACCATAAAACCCAATATGAAGCAGTTCTCCTGCGTCGTCAAGGTTTATCTCCTGCCACTTCTAGGGGTGCGGTTGATTTGAAATCGATGATTGCGAATTTGGAAAGTCAACAACAACAACAACAACAACAACTCCAAACCTTGGAAACGGAACTTCAAGACCTCCGTTCTACCTTGGCACAGCGAGAAACTGAGGTCAATGGTCAGGCCCAACAGCAAGAACAAGCTCGCCAACAGTTAGAAACTCAGGAGCAAAGTTGGATCGAACAGCAACGTAGGGTTGCAGAACTGTGGGGACGAATCAGTTTATCTCAAGAGATGTTACAACCCGTTCAAGATTCTTGGAATCAAGTTCGACAACAGTTAGAGGAAACAACGACTGAATTGAATCAGGTGTTGGAATTGTGCTCGGCTCAAACTCAGGTAACCACTCAATTACGACAAGTTTTATCGGGTCTAGTAGATTGACACTCCCACCCCTACGCTTTAGAAGTATAAGGTGCAGGTCTTTTAATTAATTTCAATCCTTAATCTTTTCTCTGTCTCAACTTCTGGAACATCCTCAGTAATTGACAGATAGGCATACCACTTATTTCGATGTTTAATTAATTTAAAAGAACCTCCTTGAATTGTTCCCTCTAGCAATCCATCTAAAACAGGTTGCTAATGAGGAGATGCAACTTTAATGGGGATTCTTTTTTCACCTTTGAGAGTCGGAAAACTAATCGAATAAGTCTTTCCTTTTAAAGTTAACTTCCAGTTTTGGTTATTAACTTCTACCGGAAGGACTTTGTATTGTTTGGTTTGACGACCTATAGGTGATTTGGTATGTCGGATAACTTGATTGACCAAGGCAGATTTTAACTCGGACATGATTTTAGTTGTTGTCATTTTACGTCGCTCTTTAATCAGAAATGACAACAACTGGTTTGCAATCCGCGTGTTTTCCTCCGTCATAAGCTCAAAGATTTGAGCTTTACAACGGTTGAGATCTACGAATTTTAATTTAATCGTCCGAGTTATCTTAGTGATATTAACTATGATAACATAAGGTTGATGGATTGTGTGTATCAACAATGACAGAAAATCAGTACAAAAGAAAAACCACATCAGTGAGCCTAATCAATTATCATTTTGTGTTCTGTCCTAAAAGGCGAAAAAAGGTGTTGGTCAATGAAGTGAGTAGAAGATTAGAGGAAATTATTTATCAAAAAGCAAAAGAGCTAGAATGTGATGTCCTAGCTCTGGAGATAATGCCTGATCATGTACATTTATTTATTAGTTGTCACCCTTTTGTTGCTCCGCACCAAATCATGTTTAGAATCAAAGGGGCATCATCAAGAATATTAAGAAAAGAATTTCCTCATTTACTTAAATTGCCTTCTTTATGGACTAGGAGTTATTATTGTGGGACGGCAGGTTGTGTCTCAAGCGAAACCATTAAGAGGTACATTGCAAATCAAAATTCTCATTAATCTCCACTCCGCCTTTAGGCGGGTATTCTACATCCCACACTTGAAAGACGCGCTGCTCTGAATACGGTTATTGTAAAGTACCCAACCCCAACGTTTCAATGAGTGGCGTGGGATACTTCACTCCTCTTCAAAGCCTGCATTATCCTCTTCGTCTAAATCCAAGTCTTGATTGTAGCCTCCAGATTCAAGGGGAATACAAATTAAGTTATCGTCCTGAGTATAAATTAAGCCTTGTTGACGAAGTTTTCCCATCAGACGAGTCACGGTAACTCGTGTAGCACCGATGGCACTGCCGATTTGGGAGTGGGTTAATGACCAAGGTAAACAATAGCCTTTAAATCCAACTTCTCCATTGCCACTGGTATAATATTCCCCGTATTCTTCAATTAATAAGGTTAGGAACCCTAGAAGTCGGTCAATGGTACGACGTTGGCCTAATGTACTTAACCACAGTAATTTCCGTTGATGTTGATAGCGGAACGCATCAAGAACTTCTCGACGAAAATGAGGCCAATTATCCAAATCGTGCCAATACATCCATAACACGGTTGTTTCATCAGCGTGACTATAAGCTTGAAGGCTAAAGGGAGACTGAGCAACAAGTTCAAAGGGTTGACCCGCACCGACAAAACCCAGAAAAGCTTCATCTAAATTGCGATGGCGGGGTTTGGAATTGGATTTGCTTTTGGGGTATTCCAATTGAGCACTACCAACTAATCGGATGCCTCCGCGTTGGACTAAATAAAGTAACCCTGGACGAGCCGGAATTCGTTCATCTTTCGTGAAACTGCGACAACGATAATGTTCCTGTGCCCAGTCTGTAATTCGTTGCCAGGTTAGGAAAGGTCGATTGGAATCGGTTGGGATTGGAGATGATTGCATCATAAGTTTGGGTAATTAAATTGATTTTATGAGTGAAATTTACTCGTCGGATGGGAATACACCTCCACATCCGTCAATGTTTGAATCGGTTCACAAATTTGATCTGTGATCCTGAAGGTGTATTTTATACTTGAGAGAAACGGATTTCTGATCTTTTAACCAATGTAACAAAAAACACATCTCTTTGGGGAAGAGTCATCTGCTATTTTTGGGAATAAATTTCAAAAAATTCTGTCAAGGCTTGAGCCAAGGGTGTTGATAATACCAAGTGTGAGCTTGTTTAAGATGGAGTCAGGAGCATATGCTTGCTTTAGCACAGGTGTTAGGGATACAACTGAGAGAAAGTTTACAATTTCAGGGAATTAATATGGTTGATTCTCAGGAAATTCCCGTAACTCACATTAAACATAAGACCCAGATCCTATACGGATCAGCGATCGCGCTGAAACTGGCTTCCCAGTTGCATCAATCTCCATTCGCTCTGGCGGAGGCTCTGTGTATTCGTTTAAATACCTGGAATTCAGACCGTCAGTTCAGTTGCGGGACGATTCCCAGAGATGTAACGGTTCATCTGTTGTCGTCAGGAATGTTACAATTCATCTTGACTGATGTTGGAATTGCCACTTGGTTAGAACAAATTCTTCGTTATTCTTGGGTACAAACTTCTCTTCAAAATTTAGAAATTTCTTGGGAGCAATTCCAGATTCAATATAGTCATGCTCGCTGTTGTTCTTTATTGCGTTTAGCGGAACGGGAGCATTTAATCAC
>NZ_JBJUDF010000130.1:0-2522 GCF_046067725.1 Planktothrix sp. | reverse complement strand
TTCTTACGATTAAGTTGATATTGCTTTGATGATTTTTTCAACTTATCGCATTCTTCCCATAGTGAATCAATCATTTCTACTAATTTATAAATATCTGATTTTGTTGGCATAAATTTAATCCTATACTGAGAATGTTTTGTTACATTTTTTACACTTTCTTCTATTCTTCCCATTCTTAACACTCTCAAAACTACCGCAGTGACGACACTCGATAACCGCAGTTTTTGACGGTGTGATGGGTTGTGATGTGATGGGATGTGATGGACTGAAAAGCTTATCCTGTATGACTTGTAGCTCTTGTGATTGTGTGGGATGATGTGATGATTCTGTGATAGCGTGGGATGATTCCGTGAAATACTCGCGTGCGTTTGGCAATTGTGCAATGTATCCTTTTTTACCCATCTCACGAACTAATCCATAGTATTTAATATCGCTATTTCTGAATACTTCAAAATCATTTCTTAGCTCTATTTCTTCACTCTTATCTATTGAATAATCTATCCCTACTTTGATAGCATCTCCTAAGTAAATTTGGACATATTGATTAAAATCTGCTTTATTCCATCCTGGGAACTGCGATACATTGGGAACTTGACCTATGGCGAGTACATAAACCTTTAAAGACCGCCCTAAGCTTACAGCGTTCTTAATAGATAAGGATACCTCTCTAGGCTTTTGCTCGAACGATTCTGATTGTAAAATAAGCTGTTGAAACTCATCTATAATCCAGTATTGGGGTTCCCAGTTTCGACACTCTAACCCTGCATTTAATTTGATTGTATTATCTTCTAATCTGCTATGAATTACCCTGTTTAACTCCTCTAATCCATCATAAGCAGACTGACAACCTGCTATAGATTGAAACCCTATATAATCAGGTTTTATCGCTTTATTTCCTAGATAAAAAGAGCTAAAATTATCAGGTTTGGGCTGGATGAATTTAAACTCAAATTTACCTAATAACTGATGTATTAATGCAGAATAATTATTAGCTAACTCACTTTTTCCGGTTCCCCTTGCTCCCAAAATTAATAGATTGGATTCACTTTGAGCTATCTTTTCGAGCCATCCAGAATAATTTTTAATCTTATCTTTTGCAGTCCGATTATCAATATTAATCTTTAATTTACCCTTACCAATTGAATAGTTGGGGGATGATTCAAAATTCTCAGATAGACCGGGCAACTGGCTTAAAATTTCTTTAATCGATGATTCTGAATACTCGCTCAATATTTCAAAAACGTGGCTTAAGATTCCACAATTATCTAACGATTCCAGATAATTTAATCGGATATTCTTCTTAGAAAATAGTGTTAAAATCAGTCTGATATCAGGGTTTTTAGGTGCTTTAGCTTCATTTTGTAACAGTATTATAGTTTGATTTAAACTGTTAATCTCTTGTTCTAAACTGTTAATTATTGCCTTTAAATTTTCATTTTCATTGATAGCATTATCAATCTTTTGCTCATAAGTGATTACTTGCTTCTCAAGGGTTAATTGTGCCTGAGATACCGATAATTCAAGGTTTTTTGAGTCAATTTCTAACAGTCTTTTTACTTGCTCGTTATCTGCAATCAGTTCCTTAACGTATGTTTCCTGACTTTCTAACTCAATGATTCTATCAGTTAGTCCTTTTATTTGTTGCTCATAATTGTTAATAATTAGCTGTTTTTCTTCCTCTTTCTTACTATTTAAAGCAGATAACTCAATGCTCAAACATTGCTGATAATCGTTCTTTTGGGCGTTTAATTTGGTTTTATGTTCTAAAATTTTTTCTTCTAACTGACGTTTTAAAGTGTTTAATTGTCGGTCAAAATCCGATTGTGATGTATTGATAAGATTTTGATAAAAATCATCTAAATTTTGTTTATCATTTTTAGCAGTATCCAGTTCAAAAGTAAAGTTTTTAACTGCGGTCTGACTGTCTTCTAAAAGTTTGTTAACCCGTTCTAAATCATCGTTTAAACGCTTAATTTTTAAGTTTGGACTATGACCTATCCACACCATAGAGACACAGCTTAAAACACCTCCTAGACCGCCTAAAATCAATTTCTGATTACGGGACAAATCAGGAGATACAGGAGATAAAAAAAGCACCCCTAGAGATGCTGAAAGAGCTAAAAATTTGAGATACATCTTACTTGAGTAGGTTAATTTTTTGACTGGCTTGTGATGAGAATTTAAGGGAAAATAACGCTTGAGACTCGCTTAATTCTGCTTTGATTTGACTTAATTCGAGCATAGCTTTATTGCCTTGAATTAAAAGCTTATCTCTGTTAATTCGAGTATTGGCTTTTTCAAAATTCAATCCATCAGTTAGCTGCAACGTTTTCTCTTTCAAAATTGACAAATTAATCCCATCTTGGTTAAGGTTTTCTGTTGCACTCAAAACCTTAATTTCCGACCGCTTAACGTCAATTTCAGATACTCTTAAATCATTAGATTTAGCTTTAATTTTATTATCTAAAATCCCTAAATCTAAATCATAAAGTTTTTGTTGTTTCTGTTCTTTTTGTAATTCG
>NZ_JBJUDF010000129.1:0-30398 GCF_046067725.1 Planktothrix sp. | reverse complement strand
CGACGCCGAGATCGAGGACGCCAGCCACCGCCGACCCCAATGACCCCCCGCCCAGGGGAAACGTCCCCCTCTGCCTCCCCGCTCCCCCTTTCCTCCTCTAACGTCGTCCGTGTAGACTTGCCCAAACTAGATGATTTGATGCGAATGGTTGGGGATTTAGTCATGAGCCGAGCCCGGTTAGAGGATCAGATTCAATCGATCACGTCCTATCTTCCCTCTCCTCAAATTCGAGCGTTCCAAGAAATTAACTTGATGTTGGAACGACAATTGCGAGACTTACGCCAAGGAGTGATGCAAGTTCGGTTAGTTCCCGTGGGTGAGATTTTTGCTCGGATGCAATTTGTGGTTCGGGATTTAGTTCGCACCAGCGAAAAACAAGTCAGCTTAGAAATGAGTGGACAGGAAACCGAAATTGATAAATTCGTTGTGGAACGAATGCTCGATCCCCTGTTACATCTGGTGCGAAATGCCGTCAGTCATGGAATTGAATCTCCCGAAGAGCGTCAAAAAGTTGGGAAACCGCGCCAGGGAATCATCAAACTACTGGCAACCACATCTGGAGAAACCGTCATTATTGAAATTGAAGATGATGGTCGTGGCGTTGATATTGAAACGGTGATCGAACGAGTCGAGACTCAAACCCACCTGAATGAGACCCGCTCCTTTGTGCAGATGTTGAAGGACAAATCGGGAGAAAGCGGAAAACCTGACCAATACAACATGATGGCTTTATTAGACATTCTCTGCTGCGCTGGATTTTCCACCAAGGAGGAAGCCGATTTAGTGTCGGGACGGGGAGTGGGAATGTCAATTGTAAAAAATACCGTTCAGGAGTTAGGGGGTTTTCTAAGTTTAGAGACCCACAAGGGTGTGGGAACTCGATTTACGATTCAACTTCCTCTCACCTTAGCGATTATCGATGCTTTGATCATTACCGTTGGTCAACAAACTTTTGCCATTCCCCAATCGGCGGTGCTAGAAGTGCTAGAAGTTTCAAAATCCCAAATTATTGCTTTTGAGAATAACGAAATTGTTAGCTATCGCAACACCGTATTTCCATTGATCCGTCTGGCTAAGATTTTTTCCCTTTCAACATTACACCCTGAACTCTCCCCTCCCCCCCAGACTGAATCTTCCTCTCTAATGATCATCGTGATCGGAAGCGGGGAAAGCATTGTTGCGTTGGTGGTGGATCGGATCACAGGACTACGGGAAATCGTGGTGACACCTTTAACCGATCCCTATGTTCAAGTCATGGGGATTGCGGGAGCAACAGAACTCGGCGATCGCCGGGTGGTATTGATTTTAGATGTGGGTGCTTTAGTTCGATTGGCAACGTTAGGTTGACCCTCAATCATCAACCGTTCACTATACACACTCATTGCCATGTCAAACCTTCAAACTTTAACTCAACCCTATATTCTATTTGAACTCGCTGACACAACCTATGGGATTCCGTCTCAAATTGTGCAGCAAATGGAAATGATTGAACAAATTACCCCAGTTCCCAATACTTTACCCTTTGTGGAGGGGGTGGTTTTTTCCAGGGGACAAGTGATTCCCGCGATTAACTTACGAGTTCGATTTGGACTGAATAAAGCGACTTATGATTTACGCACTCGTTTAATCGTGATTAATACCCATCATCGTACCTTGGGGCTGATTGTTGATACCGCTAGGGAATTTTTAGAGATTTCAGAGCAGGCCATTCAACCGCCTCCAGAGGGAATTTCCCATGTCAACGGTCGATATTTAGCAGGAATTGCAACTTTAGGAAAACGAGTGGTTTTAATTCTAAATGTTGAAGAATTACTGGCTAATCATCAGTTATCCGCTATCAACAATCCATCCTAGGCTAAAGATTTATAGCTTATAGTTGATGATTTAGTGTTTAGAATTAAGTAAATAGTCTTTACCTAGTTAATAATTGATAACTGACAACTCATCCCAAAAACTAACAACAGATTCAGGAGAAAAATCATGGTTAAGCCGAATAATAAACAAAAAAAAGATGAGAAAGATTCTCCCAAAAAATTATCGAAATCTGAGTTTCAAAACGGGTCAGATTTGAGGATGCCACCCTCCAAGGAAGACAATCAACAAATCTTGAACAAAACCCAAGAACTCTTGCAAACGGTAGACCATCTTTCATCAGGAATTAACTCTCAAACTCGACTCACAGAAGAGACGAGCAGCCGAATTCAAAGCCTAGGAACCGCATTAAAAAATACAGCCAACCAAACTCAATCCATTGGGCTTGCTGGGGAAGAATTAATATCTTCGATCAATGAAATGGCTGCCTCTATTGAACAAGTCACCGTCAATAGTACAGAACTGGCAACGGCGATTAAACAAACCTCAACGTCTCTGAAACAAAGTAGTATTTCCACCCATAATGTTGCCAATAGCGCTCAAGAAATGGCAACTTCAGCCACTCAAGTTACGACTTCGATGGTACAGGTGGCTGCATCGATTAAAAGTGTTAGTTTAGATACGGAGAATTTAGCGGCTGCTGTCAATCAAACGGCTGCTTCCATTGAAGAAATGACCAGTTCGATTGGAGGCGTTGCTCAAAATGCGGATGATTTAACGGCTGCTTCTGAAGAAACCACCGCTTCAATTAATGAAATGGCAGCTTCCATTGAAGAAGTGACAGCCACCACTGAAAATTTAGCTTCCACCATTGAAGAAGTTTCGACTTCAATGGAAGAAATGGCTCAATCTGTGGTGGGAGTTGCCCAAAATGGAGAACGAATTACCGAAGCCGCCACCAATGCAGCGACCTCCGCCGAACAGTTAGATCGATCCATTCGTTCCATTACCACCGTGACCCAACAAGCGGATGAAATTACCCGTCGAGTCATGCAAGATGCCGAAGTGGGCGGCAAAACCGTTGAAAAAGCGATTCAAGGGTTAAGTCGGGTGCGAGAATCGATGGTTAAATCGGCCGATGTAATTCGGGATATGGGCAAACGCACCAACGAAATTAGTAGTATTGTTGATACGATTAATTTAATCTCCGAACGCACCAACTTACTGTCCTTAAACGCCTCCATTGAAGCTGCCAGAGCCGGAGAAGCTGGACGCGGGTTTGCCGTCGTCGCCGAAGAAATTCGCAACTTAGCTGATCGCGCAGCCCAAGCCACCTCCGACATTGCAGCGATTATCAAAGCGTTGCAGCAAGTCGCCCAAGATGCGGTCAATACCTCCACTGAAGGCTTAAGAGTGGCTGAAGATAGTGGAAGTTTAGCCGAAGAAGGATTAGGAGGATTAAAGAAAATTCTATCGGGAATTGAAAAAACGACCCAATTAGTCAGTCAAATTGCCGCCGCCTCGGAGGAGCAAATGGTTGCGGCTCAAACCGTTGTCAATTCAATTAATACCACTGCTAACCAAGCGCGAGAAGTGGCAAAAGCCACCTTTGAACAATCTAAAACCACTCAGGGGATTGTTGTTTCTACTCGGCAGATGCAGCAAATCGCCCAACAAGTGACAAAAGCCATGAATGAACAAGCTCGTGCAGCCCGTGACGTGATTAAAGCGGCTCAAAATACGACTAATTTAGCTGGACAAGTCCGTAAAGCGACTTTTGAACAAAATAAGGGTGCTTCTCAAATTATGCAAGCCATTGAGTCGATGCGACGGGGGGTGATGACCACTTCACGGGCTATTGGAGAACAGTCCGTAGCGGGAGAGCAAATCTCTAAAGAAGCTGAACGATTAGCAGCCTTGATTAATAGTGTCACCCAGGAGATGACCGAACAAGCAACGATTGCTTCTCAAACGACCCAAGCTGTTGATAATATGCGAATACAGTCGGAACAACTTGCTAAAGCAATGGTAGAACAATCAAAAGCCATTAAAGAGATGACGGGGAGCGTTCAAAGTATTACCCAACAAATTAATTTAATTCGCAGTTCTAATTTAGAACATTCCAGCGTCTTAACTGAGATTGTGCAAAATATAGAGAATATTGGGCAAATTAGTGAGCGACACCGACAAATCAGTAACCAGTTATCAGCCATTCGTCATCAGTTATCAGTTATCAGTAACCAGTGATTAGTTATCAGTGGAAGATTGAAGGGTGAAAAACTTGTGACATTTTTTCTGTTCCCTGCTCCCTTTCTCTAGGATTTCTTTCACTGATGACTGATAGCTGATCACTATTGAGGAAATCATAACTGTTGCCATTGTTTTTTAATAGCAATAGATATTCTTTCCGATGATCCATTCCCCATTGCTAACTGATAACTGAGTACGGGTGAAGTTCCCCACCCCTGAAATAGAATAATTAAGAATTACGAATCAAGAATCGTAATTCCTAATTCGTAATTCGTAATTAATTGATAACTGAAAACTGATTATGACTCTTGGTATTTTTACAACTGATATTAATTTGATCATTCGTTCCTGGGATTCTCGATTAATAGAATTAACGGGAATGAGTCTGGAACAGAGTTGTGGACAAAAAATTACAGATCTCATCCCTGATTTGGAACAACGGGGTTTACTAGAGCGATTTCAACGGGTGATTACGGAAGGAGTCATTGAAACCCTCGCACCTGCGTTCCATCAATACTTAATTCCCTGTCCGGTTGCGTCCAAACACTTTCAATATATGCAGCAGCGCGTAACCATTACGCCCTTACGAGAAAAAAATGCGATTATCGGAACCATTGTCACCCTTGAGGATGTCACTGTTCGACGAGAACGAGAACTGGATCTCGCTCAACATTATCACCGTGAACTGATTTCCTCAGAACCCAATATTTCCACAGTGTGGCAACAAGAACGGTCTTTATCACTAGAACTACCAGGAACAGCCAATCGGGGTGATGCTTCAGGAGCCGATACTCCTTTGTCTACACCCTCGAATGAAAGTTGGCCTTCTGGGAACTCAGACTTTCTCAATAGGATCCGAGACAGTAGTTGGCAAATGCGACGGGAAGTTGTGGAGCGATTAACAGCCAGCCATAACCCAGAAATTACAACAGAATTATTACGACTGTTACGCCAGGAACATCGCAATGCCACGATTGTTAATAGTGTGATTCAAGTCTTAGCATTCTCCTCCGTTGATTTAATTCCAGCCTTAATTGAATGTTTGAATGACCCGACTGATCCAGATTTGCGGATTTATGCGGCTCAAACCCTGGGACAACGGGGAGATGATCGAGCCATTCCTCCCTTGATTTTGGCGTTAGCTGATCCTGATAAAAACGTCCGCTATCATGCCATTGAAGCATTAGGGCATTTGAAATCACCCCAGGCCATTGATCCATTACTGGAGATTGCTCAATCTCAGGACTTTTTCTTAGCGTTTCCCGCCTTGGACGCCTTAATGCAAATTGGAGATCTTTCCATCGCAGGACGTTTAATGCCTTTACTTCAAAAAACCCTAAATTGGCGATTGCGTCGGGAAGCCGTTGATAGCTTGGCGATGCAAGACGATCCCAACTTAACCCAGGATTTGTTACGCTTGCTGCGTGAACAACACCGCAATCCTGACATTCTCAATAGTGTCCTTCAGATTTTAGTTCTCAGTCAGATTGATCCGATTCCATCCTTGGTGGAATGCTTAAATGATACTGATCCCGATTTACGGATTTACACCGCCTTGGCTTTGGGAGAACGCCATGACTCCAGAGCAGTTCCGGCTTTAATCCGAGTGCTCGATGATCCAGATATTAATGTTCGCTATCATACCATCGAATCTTTAGGACATCTGCGGGCAACGGAAGCGGTCGATAAATTAGTGGAAATCGCTCAGTCGGGAGACTTCTTCCTGGCATTTCCCGCCTTGGAAGCGTTGATGAGAATCGGAGATTCCACCATTGGTTCTCGGATTGTGTCGTTGTTAAACCATGATCTGTTAGCTCAACAAGTGGCTGAGGTGTTAGGGGAATTAGGGTCGGCTGATGTGGTCACCGCTATTGCGGATGCCCTCAACCAACCGCCTGATCGGGGATTCCCTTGTCCCGTTGGGAGTTTAGCCATCACCTTAGCCAAAATTCATCGTCGCTATCAAAATGAATTTGGGGAAGGAGAATTCATTGCGGATCTCACCCGTCGTGCGGTGACGGAGATGGGAACTGAAAACCTCCTCAACACAATTCAAACAGCTAACCCGGAAGAACTGGAAGCGGTTGTCTTAATTTTGGGATGGTTAGAAGGAAATTTGGTGGCTGGGGCTTTAACGCAACTTTTAAGTTATCCGCAACTGCGAGAAACCATTGTGGAAGCGTTAGTTCGTTTTGGCAGTGGTGTCACCCCCCTGTTAATTGCTCAACTGGATGTTCCCGATGTGGAAACGCGCAAAGCCGCCATTACCGCCCTGGGTCGCATTGGCAATAATCAAGCGGTTCCTGCCTTGACCAGCTTACTGAATGCTGATTCAGAATTGGTGATGGTGACAACGGCGGCGTTAGCGCAAATTGGTGACGGACGAGCTTTTGAAGCGTTATTAGAGCTTTTAGGACATCCAGATTCTGCTGTTCGTTTAGGTGCGATTGCCGCTCTCAATTCTCTGGGTCATCCTGCCTTACCCCAACGAATTCTACAATTACTGAAAAACCCAAATCCGGTTATTCGGGAGTCGGCGGTGAAAATTGCTGGGTATTTTGCGTTTGCGGAGTGCATTGAACCGTTGTTTGAATGTATTCGTGATCCTGACGAAAAAGTGCGACGGGCAGCGATTGAACATTTACCTTATATTGAGGATGAGCGGGTGCTTCCGACCTTAGTTCGAGCTTTACGGGAAGAAGTCACCTTTGTCCGAGTCGCCGTCGCTCATGCCTTTGGAGATTTAGAAGCGAATGATGTTCTCCCTCATTTATTGACGGCTTTACAGGATGAGGACTCCTGGGTACGATATCAAGCAGCCCGTTCAATTGGACGTTTGGATCTGAATCTCTTATCGCCATCCCATGAAAAAACCCTGGAACAGGTGTTTAGCATCCTAGAGCAGTTGGTGAGTCAGGATGAAGCGTATCCAGTCCGGGCTGCGGCTACCGTTGCTTTAGGCCATATCGGAGAGGAAAGAGCGATTCCTTTATTAACGAGATTGGTGGAACTGGAAGTTGGAGATGGGGATATTGCCCGCGCTGCGGTGATGGCTTTGGGACGAATTAGCAGTACAGAGGCAGTCGCCCCCTTGTTGATGGCTTTGAATTCTTCTAACGCAGAACGACGTTTAGATGCGCTTCATGCGTTTCGAGAACGGGGAGGAGAAGAAGCTGGAGTTGCTTTACAATGGATGGCTGCTGCTGATCCAGAGGAAAAGGTTGTACAAGCCGCGATTGAGTCTTTGTCTCGCATGGGGACTCCTGAAGCGATTGCCGCTTTGTTGGAGTTGTCTGTTGACCCGACCAGTCGGGAAGCTTGTATTACAGCATTGGCTTCTCGAACCTTGGAGCATTCTAGTCAGAAAGAAGACTATATTGAAGGGATTAGCCAAGGCTTAACCCATCTCCATCCTGTTGTCCGGTGTACCGTGGTTGAAGTGTTGAAACGCCTCAAACATCCTTTTGCTTCGGAAATTTTAATCAGTGCATTAAATGATCAGGATCAAAGTGTGCGTTTATCGGCGGTTAATGCTTTGGTCTATCTCGGAAATCGCTCGTGTACTGAACAGTTGGGGATCTTAGCCCGCAATGACCCGTCAGCCGCTGTGCGTCGGGCGGCTCAAAAAGGATTGCATCAATAAACAGTTATCAGTTGTCAGTTATCAGTTATAGCGCTACTTGAACAGGGAATAGGGAAGAGGGAACTACGAATTATGAATTACAAATTACGAATTACGAATTACGAATGGGAAGAGTGTTATTAAAAACAAACAAAGCCAACAGTTGAAACTCAACCATTAACTAATGACTGATAACTAATGACCGATAACTGATAACTGATATGCGATTTTCTCCAGAACCTTTGAATTTAAGCGATAATATTTTTATTATTTTACGGGATCTGATCCATGAACGAACAGGATTGTTTTATTCGAGTTCTAAACAAAATATGTTAGCAGATAAGCTATCGAGTCGTGTTGTTGAAAATGGGTTAGATTCATTTTTAGATTATTATTATCTGCTGAAGTATGATCTAAAAGCGAATGAAGAATGGCAAGAAGTGATTAATACTTTGAGCGTCCCTGAAACCTATTTCTGGCGTGAGTATGATCAAATTCAGGTGTTGGTTGAGGTGTTAATTCCTCAGTATTTAGAAAAGTTTTATAGTTTATCTTATCCTTGCCAACCTTTACGAATTTGGAGTGCCGCTTGTTCCACGGGAGAGGAACCTTTAACCATTGCGATCGCCTTAAATGAAGCGGGTTGGTTTGAGCGAGTTCCCATTGAAATCTGGGCTAGTGATGGTTCTTCTCGGGCAATTGATAAAGCTAGAATGGGGTTGTATCGACAGTATTCTTTTCGGAGCTTTCCAGATGCTTTAAAAAAGAAATATTTTGTTCCTGAAGCCGATATCTGGCGAGTTTCTCCTGAAATTCATCGCCGAATTCATTGGTCTGTTAATAATTTATTAGTGGAGGCTGATATTCACTATTTAGCTCAAGCCCATTTTGTGTTTTGCCGGAATGTTTTTATTTACTTCTCTGATACGTCTATCCGCCAAACCGTTAACTTTTTCTATGAACGGATGTTCAAACCTTCTTATTTGTTTCTCAGTGCTTCCGAGTCTTTGTTAAAACTAAAAACTAATTTTGAATTACAGGAAATTCAAGGAGCATTTGTGTATGTCAAAAATCAAGAAGGAGTGAGGTGATGCTTGAGGATCAAAAAACAACAGATAATAGATATAGCACTACGCAAAAAGGTGTTTGATCTGTCTAAATCGAGCAAAGTATCTTAGAGTTTAGTGTTTCCTATTCCCTATTCCTTGTTAAGCTGTTAAGCTGTTCCCTCCTATATAACTTAAATCAAAAAGGATAAAGATCATGAATAAAATTATTCGCGTTTTAATTATTGATGATTCGGCTTATGTGCGGAAAGTGATTAAGCAAATGCTGTCCCGCAGCCCTTTTATTGAAGTCGTTGGAACTGCCCATGATGGAGAAGAAGCTTTAGAAACCTTAGAAAAAATCGGAGATAAAATCGATGTCATTACCTTAGATTTATTAATGCCTAAACTTGATGGTGTTGAATTTCTCAAGATACAAATGGAACGACATCCGATTCCTGCCATTGTTGTGAGTATTGCCAGTGAAGGCGGGGAATTGGTATTAGCAGCTTTAGATGCTGGGGCTGTTGATTTTGTTCATAAACCTACGGCTTTAGCCACTGAAAAAATGTATGAATTAGCAGAGGAATTAATTGATAAAGTCAAAGCGGCTGCTAATGTTCCCTTAAAGCGTCTTCCCCGTCCCGCTTTAGGATCGTTTCTTCCGGTTGCTGTTCCAGCTAAACCGATATTTAATCCGGCTACAATTGATTTAATTGCCATTGGAATTTCTACAGGAGGCCCCCAAGCTTTAGCATTGTTGATTCCGCAGTTACCGAGTAATCTTCCTGTCCCCATTGCGATTGTTTTACATATGCCAATTGGTTATACCAAAATGTATGCAGAACGATTAGATCAATTATCGGCTTTGAAAGTTGTGGAAGCGGGGGATGGAGAAATTCTTCAGCCGGGGATGGTGTTTATTGCGCCTGCTGGACGTCATTTAACGTTTAAACGAAATAGAGATTCTGTGGTCACGCAGTTAGCAGCACAACCCTTTGATATGCCCCACCGTCCTTCTGTAGATGTTATGTTTCAGTCTGCGGCACAAGTTTATGGCAATCGGGTGCTAGGAATTGTGATGACGGGCATGGGTAGCGATGGAAAACAGGGTGCAGCCTGGATTAAATCTCATGGTGGCTTAATCTTTACTGAATCGGAAGAAACTTGTGTGGTTTATGGAATGCCGCGTTCTGTGGAAGAATCAGGGTTAAGTGATCATTCTTATGGGCTTAATGAAATGACACAAGCCATTTTAGATGTTTTATAATCCATCGGGCTTTCCATCATAATCAGTCCTGAATTTTAATCCTTGATTAACCCTCAAGAGGTGTAACGATGCTACTCACGGAAAAACAAAAAACGGCTTTGTCTGAGTTTATGAAAATTGTGCTTTCTCGCAAGACAGCAATATCCTTATCTAAATTAATTGGTTCTGATGTAACCATGAAAGTTGAGGAAGTGTCTTTGTCCCCACTCAGCAAATTAACGGCAGAATTGCCCAACCAGTTTAATGAAGAAATTGTCAGTGTTCATCAAATGTTTAGAGGAACAATGAGTGGGGATGCGTTGTTACTCTTAAATTATTCTTTTGCCATCAAATTAACCAATTTACTGCGACATAATAATGAAGAAAAAGTTTTTACTCTCGATATTTCTTCCTGTGAAGTTTTGATGGAAGTGGGTAATATTCTGTTAAATTCATACATCAATATGTTAGGAACTTTAATGGGATGTCAATTTATGTTTTCTGTTCCTAATTTTCAAATTGAACCCTTACCTGATTTAGTTACCTCTTTAATGATTCATAAAAATGAAGTGCGTTATGTGTTAATGGTTGATACAACGTTCCAATTTAATCATAATTCTGTTCGAGGTTCCTTAGTCTTTGTTTCGGGTGTAATTCCTTTGTCTTGTTTAATTAAGGGAATTGAAGCTTCAATTGATTTAGCAATTCCTAACCCTTAATTAGAGAGAGTGATGATTCCATTGAAATCCTTGAACTCTTGAATCAGACTAAACGCTTAAAAATTTGTTGAGCTTGGTTAATGGCGAGGGTGTGTTGTAAAATTAATTGAGTAATCATACTAATTTTTTAATATTAGTATTGGTATACAATCCTGCGATTTGAATCAGGATTATTCCCTGGAACAATGGATTGCCAAAGCGGATAAATGAATGTATGAACATAAACAAAGGAAATATTTGAGAAATCGTTGTTAACATTAACAAATGGGACGCTGACCGGGTTTAACGGCATGAATATTTTCACTGCCGGATTGTGGCCATCCTCGTCGATCTCCGGCTTCTGAGGGTTGTCCCCAACCTAATTGTAATAACATCTCCAAAAAGCTCGATTTTTCCCATTTCCAAATACAAGCCCATTCAGTCCGTTGAACAATTGCATCGACTTCTGCAACACAAATTCGACGATAATCTTTACCGCTATTTATACTTAAATATAAATCCATTCCGGTTGTTACATTGTCCCAAAATTCTAAAAGTTTAATTTTAGCAGCTTTTAACTGTTCAAAATCATAAGGTAAGGCGATTAATTGTTCATGGACAAAGGGAAACTGTAGGGTTTTTCCCTGAACCGTAATTTCTCGCCAAACGATGCCAGAAACTAGATTTTCTCTTTGGTAGTCGTGAATGGTGGCTTTAAAATTTTGATAGGCGGTAAACTTTTGAATTCCCTCCGGTTTCAAAAAACAATCAATGACTGGATTTCCAACAGCAGGAGTCGCCTTTAAATTTAAACGCTTCCCGTTTAGGCAAGCCTCGCGCTCCTCATTTAAGATGTGGATCAGTTCCTCTGTACTGTATATTTTTGACATCAGAAGCGTCCTACTTGCCAGTATTTATCAGATTTATTTTGGATTAGACGACATAGTAGTGCATTGGTCTTGGAGATGTCAAGGAACTGATCAAAAGTCTAATGCTGTTGGTATCGGGTCAATCTAAAGAATTCAGTTTAGATTTTAACAGTTTAAGCCGATCGGCACTGAGATTAATTTTGATTTCAATCAACTGTTGATTATCCCGTAATAAAATCATCCCATTTTGACCGACCGCTAAATTAGGATCGTTTAATTCAATCATTTGATAGGGTCGGCGATAAAGTTGCACTCGAATTATGACTTGTTGTTGAGACTGGGGGAAAATATACAATTGTTGATGTGGTTCATCGAATTCTAATTGATGGGGGGTAATGTTTCGTTCTTGAGATTGTTCAGCTTTAAACCAATAAAGGGTAATTCCACGAATTTCTGGATTGGTGAGGATAAATTTTTCATCAAATCGTTGAGGTTCCCAGTCTAAATCGTTTCTATTTCCATGAGTCGGAAGTAACCGTTGTTGCCAGTAAATTTCCTGACCTTGTAAGGATGTCCACCATTGACGAATGGTATCGAGATGGGTTGCATTGTCGGGGTTACTACTGCCATACTGCCAAAGGATTGTCATTGTTTTTTCTCAACTTCTATTGTCTTTACTCTAACGTTTTAACTACAATTCGCTCCTATGGATTTACCGATTGTTTTTCATCCTGATTATGGGGTTCCCTTACCTCCTGAACATCGGTTTCCGATGGCAAAGTTTCGCTTATTGTATGAGTTGTTATTGCGGGATGGTGTTGCGGATCTTAACGAGGTTCACACCCCAGAATTACCGCCTCAAGAGTGGATTGAATGGGTACATGATCCTGATTATGTGGAGGGGTATTATCAAGGCACTCTTGACCCCAAAGCGCAACGGCGGATTGGTTTACCTTGGAGTCCGGCTTTAGTCCGACGAACTTGTATTGCGGTGGGGGGGTCAATTTTAACGGCAAAATTAGCGTTATCTCAGGGGTTAGCCTGCAATACTGCTGGGGGAACTCATCATGCTTTTCCTAATTTTGGATCAGGATTTTGTATTTTTAATGATATCGCGATCGCCGCTCGTGTGGTGCAGCATTTAGGATTAGCAAAAAAAATATTAATTGTTGATTTAGATGTGCATCAAGGAGATGCAACGGCGGTTATTTTCCAAAATGATCCGAATGTTTTTACCTTTTCGATGCACTGTGAAGCGAATTTTCCAGCTAAAAAACAAATGAGTGATTTAGATGTTTCGTTATCGGTGGGGATGGAAGATGAGGAATATTTACAAACTTTAGCGGATTATTTACCGGATTTATTATCTGAGGTCAAACCGGATTTAGTCTTTTATGATGCAGGTGTTGACCCTCATGGAGAGGATCGATTAGGAAAATTAGCGTTAACGGATACAGGACTTTGGCGGCGAGAAATGCAAGTTTTAAGCACTTGTATTAGCCAGGGTTATCCTGTAGCCGCAATTATTGGAGGGGGTTATTCGGATGATTTAAAAGCTTTAGTTTATCGTCATTCTTTATTACATCGTGCTGCATCTCAAGTTTATCATCAATATCGTCTTTGATCCAATTCAAACCCAGGAACGGTTAAAGCTGAAAGTGAAGCAGAGGGAAAAAGAGTTACCTTTACTGTTTTATTACCCTTGAACAATTTGTCTTATTTTGCATTTTTTCATTCCCCAAATTATAACCCATGATTGTATATCGCTTAGAAAAATATACCACTCAACGTCCTCAAGAAGTTTTAATTGTTAAAATTGAACTTCAGGGAGAAACAGATGAAATTGCAATTTTTAAAGGATTTTCTAGTTCCTTAATGCGTCCCACAGCGTTTGATCCTGATATTCCAGTTTTTCCTGATACCGCTAAAATTCTTGAAATTGATCGTTTATCTAGTCCTTACAATCCCACGGAACCTCGTTATATTCAACAGGGATTAACTTGGGAAATGATGCAAGAATTATTAACAGAATTGGGACTATAATATAACTCAATCGGTGATAATATTGTATTGTAGGGATTGGGAGACCCAAACCCTACAAGTTTTGATCACAAATGATTGAGACTGACTATCACTGAATGAACCAGTCAGATGAGCAATAAAGTCAGGGGTAGCTAAAAGTTCACCTCTGACTTAAAATGGTTATAGCCAGAAATAAGAGGAATAAAGATGGTTAATATTTTGGGAGAAGGCGACAATGGTTTAACTCGTCTGGATTATCGTCATTTATTAGCGAATATTGTACAAGTGTTAACCCAGCAACCCCTTAACAATGGGTTGAATTTATCCCCAGATGGTAAACGGTTGTTCATTGATATTGATGAAATTGCGGCTCAAGTTTCTGCGTTAAGTTATGTAAATCCTTTAGGAGCAGCGACTTTTAACACCAAGTGTGCAACTATTAATTTAAACGTAGATTCAAAACAAACGTTTCGCGAAGAAATTCTACGAATTCGAGATATTTTAAGCCAAAATATAGAAACATCAATCAATTCTATTCCTCTACAAGATTTTATCAAACAATTAACAAGACCATTAACCGAATTTCAAGGAAATTCTGCAAAGCTTGGATTTCAATATTCTTTTAATAAAAGATATGAAAATTTACAAAAAAATCGATTAAGTTTACAGCGAGAAACTCAAAACAGCAAGGCTTTATTAAAATTTCACAAATTAACGATTACTGTTGAAAATACCAATAATTTTAATCAAGATTTAGAAAATAGTTTAAATAATTTTATTGATTTAAACTTTAATTCCGAGGAAGAAAAGGAAAATTTAGGTTATATTCTTGAGGATTTGTGTGAAGATTTAAAAAACAATAAAGATGATTTGTATCGGTTAAAATGTTTAATGGATACAGAAGCCATTGGAAAACTTCAGAGACAAGCTAAAATTTTATATTTGGAATATTTAGAAGAACATTTAGAACAACAGCAAGATTTAATTTATCTCCAAGATTTAATTCGGCGGTTACGGTTAATAGAAGATTATATTAACGATATGAACAAAGAAGATGGATATTATCAAGTTAACTATGCTGGAGTTAGCGTCAATTATAAAGACATATTCTCTCGCGCTGAAGCATTTGATGAGTTACCGATTATTCCCTTAATGGTTGGACATTTAGGCGAAACAACGGAAGAAACGTCAGGAAAACGACAATTTATTTTTGGATTAAAGCTAAAATTTGCAGGGAAAGTTCAAGCTCAAGGCGGAAAATCAGTTATTAATTATTATCTGGATTTACTCAATCCCGATAGTCCAGAACATCAAGAGGAATTAACGGATCATTCTCGAAAAGAATACTTTGTTAGAAAAGTCTTAAGAATTTTACTATTATATTATTTTGTCTTTGCTAGTTTTGATCCTTCTGCTCCAGATTATCATCCTGAACAGGATTTAGAGTATAACCCAGTTCAAAGGTTTGATGAACAAGTTTTACCGATCTTTAAAGACTCGGATGAGACGAAAAAACAAAGGATTTTGAGGGGTATGATCAAGGGTTTAAAATCTTACAAAATTGACACTAAAGTCGATAAACTTAAAAATCTGCTAACTAAATTTTTGAAAAGAAAGTCTGTTTCTCCATCTCGGTCTTATCCGATTCAAATTAGCGTTAAAACGGGAATTTTAGAAACAAATTACAGTAACATTGATAAAACTGACACCTTTTTTCAAACTGTTTTACGAGAAAATCCGAAAGCAGCTTTAAAATATATCTCTGTGGGAAAAGCAAGTGTAGATAATCGTTCCCTTTACTCGATTTCAGCTAACTTAAAAATTGATGAAATTCACTATTTCTCAACCGAGGATCAACAAAGTTTTACCATGAGCTATGATTTAAGAGAAGTTTATACAATTCCTGTAGTTGTCACTCCTAAACACGAAGATTGTAGACAGATTTTTAACGATAACTTTAAGCAACAAAAACTTTTAGTTTTTACTTATAATTATCAACGATTGCGAGAGGAAATTTTAAAAAATTTACAATCTTCAACGGCTTTTACTTATCAGTTTACCTTTGCATTATTAGCATATATCCTTTTAAAAATTTTACTAGATGCGTCAGAACGTCGCTTATTTGTCCCGATTTTAAGACTCCATTTAAGTGAGCCACAGGAGCCCGCACCCGAAGAAAAATTTATGCGTTCTATTTTTTCAGTCTTATCTCATTTACTGAATGAAAAACATCACTCCAATTCCCAAGGATTTTGTATTAAAACTTTTGACTCATTTAAACTCAAAAATGGGTTAAGTTCTTTATATTCTATTTTACCGAAAACTTTTAATTTAAGTCAACCCACAACGGAACCCCAACTAAATCAATTAGCGATTATTGTTGTCTCTAGTCGAGAATGCGATCGCGCTGGATCTTCCGATCATAAAATTGCAAATCTCATGGGAGAAATGATCGGTATTCAACGTCAAAAAGATGGTACAGTTCGACTGTATATGATTGGAACATTTTCCGATAATTATAATCAGCAAGAAATCCACAGTCATCCTGACGTTTTAATTGATCAGGTTAATCAGCTTTATCAAAAAGGATACAGACACTTTTTATATATTGCTAAATCTCCCTACTCCCAGACCTTAAATATGACGAAAAAGCAGGAAGATGAGGAACTGTTTTTTATGTCAAAATCGGTCATTCGTGCGTTAAAAGGGGAACGAGAAGATTTAAAAATCTATCCGATTTTTTTCGATAAATATTATGCTGTTAAATTGGATAAGATTCCATCAAGCTCTTTGTATATTCAAGACATTTCAGAGTTAGAAACTTTAGTGAAAGATCCCAGTAAGCAAGCGGTGGTGTTTTTTAATTTGTTTAATGGAATTAAGGTTGGAGATGATAAATACTATAATGGCGTGATTTCCTATACGACTTTATTAAATATTTATGAAGGAATTTTAGATGATAAAGATATTCGCATGGCGTTAATGTATGATAATTCATTAAAAAATGAGTTACTGGAGTTTTTAACCCTTTTCCATTTTTCTCGTTATGAAGCAGATAGTAATAAATCGAAAAATATTAGCTTAAAACTTGATCCTTATACCAAACTTATTGGAGAAGATAGTGTTGGTGCTTTATCAAGATTTAATCATATCAATAGTTATGCTGTTTTTAACGCTTTAGCGTTCTTAACTGAAGTCAAAAAAGTATTAAATATAGAGGAATCAGGAGAATTAACATGACAGAATTTCAACTAGGACAAGAATTAGGTCGCTTATTTGAAGTGGGTTTTAATATCGGAATGCTGACCTATATTGAACAGCATCAAATTTCTCATCGGTTTGGGTGTTTATACCGTCAGGAATTACAACAGATTAGTTTTTCTGAAATGGTTAGAGCTTTGATCAGAAAAACTCATATAGTTAATGATAAACATCGAAGAATTGTAGAAAAATGGAGCCTTTTTTTCTTAGAAAAAGCGTTTATAGCAGGATTAAACTTTCTGGATGAATATATTGAAGCGATGGGATGGAGTCAACGTCAACGAAAACGGTTAGAGATTTTATATTATCAATGTTGTTTTTCTGGGGATAATAGTTTTGGGAGTTATCAGAAAAATATCAATGATCAAGGAACTCATGAAGTTTTATCTCAATTAATTTCAATTCAAGCTAATCAAGTTCAAGAGTATTCTAAAAAAGGTAATTTTTTAAAAGCTGACACTTTAATTTTGATTCAGTGTATTAAAGAATATCGAATTTTATGTATTGATTACTCTATTTTTTCCATTAAAGCAATTCAGGATTTAGACGATATTGAGGATATCGAAGTTTTAAGGAGATTATTATTAAGTGAAATTCGGTATTTAAAATCCAAAAGTGTTTTTTCTAATTTAGGATTAGATACAAAAACCGCAGAATTAAATTTATCTAAAGACTTAAAAACTTATTTCAAAGCCTTCAAACGACAAGACAAAGAAACGGCGAAGTTAATTCAAGCGGGAAGTTATGTTTATAGTTTTTATGAATTTTTGCGATCGCATCATTTACTACCAGACAAAAGTTCTATTATTTTTAATATTGTTGGATATAGCGATCGCGGAATTAGTTCCATGTCCATCAATGAAAATAATTTAGATATTTTAGAAACTTGCGCTGAGATTTATAAACATCACGTGACTGATATTGAGATTAAAAATGCACGTCTTAATATATTAAGAAAAATCAAGAGAAATGCTTATAAAAGTTTTGATAAAGGTAAAGATTTTATTGATAAACTGTTAGCCATTAACCTAGATAAAATTACACCCATTATTCATTCAGAACGAATTGATGATTTTTGTAACTCGATTGATATTATTTCAGATGATTTAGCCAAACAACTAAACGTTACCCCTAAAATTGACCTCAGAAATGCTCATGCTGAATTAATTACTCAAGCGTTGAACTCGGATCTAACTTATATTTTTTTAACGGGGAATCCTGGGATCGGAAAAACAACAGCGATCGCTAATTTCCTCAAAACTCAACAGTGTTTAAACGAAGGATTTTTATTTTTTTATGTCAGTCCGCGAAAACAAGTAAATTTAGATATTATTGAAAAGTTTAAGAATCCAGACAATAACCAATTAGAAGATGATCTCATTTTTGCTATTAGCACTTCCTCGGCTTTAATTTCTGATAATCACGGAAAATATACAGTTAACTATCTCAACAATCTCTATTCTCAAAACCGATTTACTCAGCAAACAGTTGATTTTATTCACCAAGATTATGAATTATCTTCAACTTCTGCTTCAAAACGTTTAAAACGAATGACAGAAGATGAAATTCAAGCACATGATTCCTCTTTTAAAGGGGTTTTAAATAGTATTTGTAAAGGAATCTATACCCTAATTAATCGTAAAATATCGAATAATATTGTAGCGACGGTTTCAATTCAATCTTTCAAGAAAACTCAACACAGTTCCGATACCCTAAAGCATTTTGAACAAATCTTTAAAGACGCTTATAACTCTCAAGAAGGAATTGTAATTCCCGAAAAAATGCAAGCTCTTTCCGGTCGAATTAAGCATTTATTAATTATGATTGATGAAATTACTGGCGATGAAGGAGGAGCAGAATTTCTTAATCGAATAAGTGAGATTTTAAAAAAATATGGTGTAATGAATCCGACATCAGGATTTAACACTAAAATTATTGTAGCGGATGCTTCTATTGTTGATCCAGATGTGATTCAACAACACTTAGGAGAAACAACCAGTGAACCGAATAAAATCTTTTTTAGAAAAGCACAATCTCAAGATATTCCTTTATCAATACAACCCTTTTCTTTTCAAGGATTAAAAGCTACCGTTATCAACACTAATTCCTACCCAGCTAAAAGTTTAGGGATCACTTATAAAGTGTTTATTCAATCTTTGCGATATCAGAAAAAAATCTCTTTACAGGTAGACTCTGATCTACAAAAAACAGTTCAAAAGCAAATTTTTACTGATATTAATAACTTTTTAAATCAACTTAATTCTGAACAAATAATTATTTATATTCAAGATAAACAGAGACTAGCGGATTTAATTGAAAAGATTCGTGAACAGCGCGGTCAATTCAAACTTGATCAAGATTACTTAGAAATTCATGCGGATCTTTCAAACAACGAAAAACAAAATATTTCTAAGTATAAAAATCAAGTCAAAGTCATTTTTATGACCGCTTCAGCAAGTCGAGGGTTATCCTTTCCTAAAGTTAAGCAAATTTTAGTTGATATTCCTCGTTTTGAAATCGAAAAGAACTTGATGGAAATCATTCAAGTGATTTATCGAGGTCGAGGAAGCTATTTTGAAGAGGGAGTAGAAAAAACCTTAGATGATCAAGATAAACATCTGATTTTTTATTTATGTGAACAAGTCATCGTTTATCCTCAACAAAATCAAGGATTATCCTCTGATAATCAGTCTGATCAGCAGTTATCTCAACAAGAAAGTCTTTTAAGTCTTTTAAATATTTTGCTAATTTTAAAAACTTCTATTATGACTCGAATTTTTGGTTCAGGTCGCATTGGTTCTGATCAGTTTATGATGATTCCCATTGGCGGAAAATCGGTATTTACTACGGGTCAAACCTTTAGCAGTCAGATGAGTAACCTAATTAAACAGCTAAAAAAAGAACATAAAAGACACCCTTATGATCAGCTATTAAAAAACGTCTATTCTAGTTTAGAACTATTGCTGAGTTCCGTTGAAATTAATTTAGGAATCAAGGAAGATCAAGGATTATCCTATCTGGAATTACAACGTTCATTCGCTGCTAAATTTTACGAGTTAGTCAATCATAAATTAGAAGGTTTACTGAATTTTCCCCCCATTCAACGCAGTTATATCCATGGAAGTTTATTAATTGTTCCTGTTAAAGAAAGATTAATTGAAGAAAAATATAAAATGCGACTACAACAGGAAATTTTGAGCTATAGTAATGGAGAATTATTGTATCAAATGTCTAAAATTAAAAATAGTTCAACCTATCCCGAAAGTATTCATTCGGCTCTCAAAGAAGGGATAGAATTAGTCAAAATCCTTCAAGAAAAACCCTATAAAACCCAAAAATTTGAGCAAAATAGTCAATATCTCGACCAATATTATGCAATTCCCTTATTTAGTTTAATGATCAGTGAAGCGCTGCGTCAATATTTTTCCCGTCACGAACCTGAGCCTGAAGATCGAAGATTTAAAGATATTTTAGCGGCTTATCTTCGTTCTCTTTATCCCATCTGTAATATTTTACCCATTGGTGATGAATATAAAGATTTTCCTTGGATTCTATTTAGAAGTTATAGTCTCAACGAAATTAGAAGTAAACTTTTTACCGATAAATATTTTTTAATCTCCAATGAACTCAATGTTTTAAATCTTATTCTTTCTCAAGATTAAATTAATTGAGGGTTGGTAGTGAGGGTTCAGAAACCGGGTTTCTTATCCCATCTTTCTATTAATAGCTCAGGTTAAGGCAGAAACCCGGTTTCTTGGAGGTGGGGGTGGGGGTTAGAAACCGGGTTTTTTAAATAAGTTTTCTGTTAGTAACAAAGGTTAAGGTAGAAACCGGGTTTCTTGGAGGTGGGGGTGATGTCTGTTCGATATAATTAAGTTAAAGGAAAAGAAAAGGAGGTGAAACAATCGTACATAAGTTTTCTGGCCAAAAAGTATGTGACATTTTAAAACTAAAAAAAGGCAGTATCAAACAAGCACAGCTTCCACAAGGAGCGCCTAGCTGGGAAGAATTTAGTGAGATGACCTGGGAAGAAATAGAAAAAGGAGTTGCTGAAAACTCTCCGGGTTTTAAAGTTGTTCGCAAACTATTAAGTGATCGGAGGTTTGATAAATGAAAAATGATATTTTTGATCAGTTTCTTGGTTTCTTACAAAATTTAGATCAACAAGAAATTAGCTATTCTCTAGCTCATCATCGGGATGAGGCGATTATGGTGAGTGTTGCGCTTCCTGGGGAGCGTTGGGAAGTTGAATTTTTGAATGATGGATCTGTCGAGATTGAAAGATTTATTAGTCAAGGCGAAATATCGGGAGAAGAAGCTTTAAACGAATTATTTTCTCGATATTCAGATCCAGAGGATGTTTCTATTGAGACTAATTCAAATCCTAACTTGGTATCTATTTAATGGCATCCATCTGAAAATAAAACTCGTAGGTCGGGGATTATTTATTGTTAGTAAGCGTTGGGATAATAATCAAACATCAATTACCCAAAATCGAACGCACTATGGTATTGAAGCAAGAGGTAAAGTCTTTGATAACCTATCTTCTTATCCCATCTTTCTATTAATAGCTCATGTTAAGGTAGAAACCCGGTTTCTAGGTATGGGTGAGAGTCAGAAACCGGGTTTTTTAATTGAGCTTTTCGTTAGTAATAAAGATTATTGCTGAAACCCGGTTTCTACTGGTGTTTTTCTCGTTTAATCGAGAGTACCACCAGCCGCTTGTAACCGCGCTCTCGCTCTTTTTAAAGATTTTTTGGCTTTAATTTTGTCGCGTTCAGAGCCACTACTTTCAGCCGTTTCTAACTTAGCTTTAGCTTCGCTGTAAGCCGTCCGAGCTTCTTCTAAATTAATGCTGTCACCCCGTTCGGCGCCGTTAACCAAAATGGTGACTTCATTGGCTTCAACTTCAGCAAACCCGCCCATTAACACAATCGGAGTCCATTGATTTTTAGAACGAACCCGCAGCACTCCGGTATCTACAGCCGTTAACAGGGGGGTGTGACCCGTCAGAATACCCAGTTGTCCGGTGGTACTCGGAAGAATCACCTCATCGGCATTGTCATCCCAGACCGTCTGATCGGGGGCAATTACACGCACAGTTAATGTCATTTGTCAAGGGGTAATAAATATTGTGGAGATTCAAACAGAATCGTTGTTGGGCGATAGTTCAAGGGCTAAAGCCCAACAACCGTGAAGATTAGCCTTTGAGTTTTTCAGCTTTGGCAATCACTTGGTCAATATCACCCACCATGTAGAAGGCTTGTTCAGGCAGGTCATCGAGTTCCCCAGCCAGAATCATATTGAAGCCTTTGATGGTTTTTTCCAAAGTGACATATTGACCCGGAGATCCAGTGAACACTTCCGCGACGAAGAACGGTTGAGACAGGAATTTCTCAATTTTACGAGCACGAGCCACAGTCAGACGGTCTTCTTCAGACAGTTCATCTAACCCTAAAATGGCGATGATGTCTTGTAGTTCTTTGTACCGTTGCAGGGTGGCTTGGACAGCACGGGCGGTTTGATAATGTTTTTCACCCACAATTGAGGGTTGTAACATGGTGGAGGTCGAACCCAGGGGGTCTACAGCCGGATAAATCCCTTTAGAAGCTAGACCCCGTGATAATACGGTGGTGGCATCTAAGTGGGCGAAGGTGGTCGCTGGAGCGGGGTCAGTTAAATCGTCGGCGGGTACATAGACCGCTTGAATCGAGGTAATCGACCCTTCCGTGGTGGAGGTAATCCGTTCTTGCAGTTCACCCATTTCTGTTCCGAGGGTAGGCTGATATCCCACAGCAGAAGGCATCCGACCTAACAAAGCGGACACTTCAGAACCGGCTTGCACGAACCGGAAGATATTATCAATAAACAGCAGCACGTCTTGTTTGCTGACATCACGGAAATATTCAGCCATAGTCAAAGCCGACAGACCCACCCGCATTCTAGCTCCAGGGGGTTCGTTCATCTGACCGTAAACCAGAGCGACTTTAGATTGAGTCAGGTCGTTGGTGTTGATCACGCCAGATTCAATCATTTCATTGTAAAGGTCGTTTCCTTCACGAGTCCGTTCACCCACACCGCCAAACACGGACACACCCCCGTGAGCTTTAGCGATGTTATTAATCAGTTCCATAATAATAACGGTTTTGCCGACTCCGGCTCCACCGAACAGACCGATTTTACCGCCCCGACGATAGGGAGCTAACAGGTCTACCACTTTAATCCCCGTTTCAAACACCGAGGGTTTTGTTTCTAACTGAGTAAATGCAGGGGCAGAACGGTGAATGGACGAGGTTTCTTGAGTTTGAACCGGGCCAAAGCTATCAACCGGATCGCCCACCACGTTAAAAATCCGTCCCAAGGTAGCAGGGCCAACGGGAACACTAATGGGAGCGCCCGTATCAACCACTTCCATCCCTCGGACTAAACCATCGGTGGTACTCATGGAGACGGAACGGATTTGGCCATCCCCTAACAGTTGTTGCACTTCGCAAACAACAGAAACTTCCTGACCAATTTCGTTTTTGCCACTAATTTTAAGAGCGTTGTAGATTTCCGGCAATTTACCGCTCGGAAACTTGACATCTACAACCGGGCCAATGATTTGAGTAATGTAGCCTACGTTTGTTTTTTCTGCAGTGCTGACCATGGGTTTGCCTATGGGTTAATACAAGCTGATTCCGAATTCATCTCGGAAAGCTTTAGAAGAATTTAATATTGCCATCTTTTAGGTTATCACTGAACAGTCACTATATTTTACCGAAAATTCTGGGTTTAAAGCCCCGTCCCTGCGACAAAGCTCAGACCAAGCTCTTCCGGGGAGAAATTTCTGTTCCCTGTGCCCTGCTTAAATTAATGCCTTAGTGGGTTTGATTAGGGCTTGAACAATGCGAGCGCTTGCCATTCTAGCTCCCGATAAATTTCTGGCAGTTGGGCCGACCTGTAACGCCGCTAACCCGCCCATCATGAAAAATTCACATTGGGGTAGGCGTAAATCTTGATCTAAAACAGGTAATCCGTTCACAATTTCAGTGGGATAGGCTGTTAAAATTTCTGATAACAAAGGATGCTCCTTAGCATTGATTTGACTTCCTGTTGCTAACCAAATTTGATCAATTTTTTGTTGATGAATACAGGAATGATCTGTGAGTTGATCACAAAAAATTTGCCAGTAATTTCCCATCCATTGGGCTTGAGAAACTTGGCATTGCTGATAAAATTTAATTCGCCCCTGTTGTTCCAACTGTCGCAGGTGACTGAGGACGGGGGGTGTGATTGAACCGCCATTTCGAGCTTGTTGAATCATTTGCCAACGGGTGAACCAATTGGTTTCTGCCCAGAACCCTTTTAAGTATTTAGGGCCAAGCCAGCCTGGTTCAGCATCAAAGAGTTTATGATAGAACGTTCTGCGATTCATTAAGATCACGTTTGCTCCCCGTTCAATCGCCCCTAATGCTAAATGTCCACTGGTTTGACCTCCCCCAATAATTAAAATCTGCTCTCCCTGAAGTTGCAATTTCCGCAGATCAACTTGGTGAGAATGCAGTAAACGCTGCTGGGGATAAGAGGTCGAGATCTGTTTGACCCAAGTGGGATAATGGGGAAGACCGCTACCATTGGCTAAGACAACTCGTCGGGCGATCAGGGTTTGACCGTTGGATAGTTCCAAATCAAACTGGCTGCGTCGTTTCTGGCGTCGGGGTTGAATTGCGATCACCTCGGCTGGATAAACACAGTTTTGCAGTTGCCAACGTTGAATCAAATCTTGACAAAAATCTTTAAATAGTGTAGTTCCTGGTAAATCATAAGGAGGAAACAATTCATTGGGGCGATTTTGGGCAAAAGTCCTCAGTGCGTGCGGGTCTGGGTCGGGATGATGAACCGCAGGCGATCGCAAATGGGGAATCTGTTGAGCCGCAAATTGATGATTCCATTGCTGCATCCAAGTTCCACTCGGATCAAAAACGAGAAACCGACCTCTCATCGTCTTTCGTTTTTGTAGCAGATGAGTCACCAAGGTTAAAGCATGAGGCCCCCCACCAATAATTGCAATATCGATCTGGGGGGGAAGAGTAACAGCAGTCATAGGGTAGGAGTTAGCCGTTGAACTAAATAATGATAATCATTATCATTTTATTCTAGCAAACGAGGAGTCAACGGATTTGCTGACAACCAACCCCTTCTAAGTTTCCTTATCCTCAACGTTCTTAACGTCAGGTTCCTCGGTTGTTGATTGTTTGGGGGTGGCAGTTTTGGGTGGTTTTAGAGGTTCTGTGGTCGCGGTTGCAGACTGAGGAGCAGGGGAGTCTTGCTCAGATTCGGTTGTAACCGTTGGTGTCATTTCAAGGGGTACAGTTTTGGCGGGTTCGGGTTCAACGTCTGGAGTAGGTTTTGCTGATTCTGAGGCGGAGGGTTCAGGATCAACTAATGCCTTTTGCTTAACCCGACGAATGGGTAAATTAGCGACTAAGGCGGTGACTCGGTTATCGCTTTCTAAATTAAATTCTGAATCATTGGTGTCGATTTCCACGTAACGAGACACCACTTCTAGGATTTCTTTTCGCATGGCTTCCACCATTTCGGGTGCTAAATCAGCCCGGTCATGGGCTAACACGAATTTTAGGCGTCGTTTAGCGGCTTCTCGACTCGTTTGATTGCTTCGGGGAAAAAGTCGTTCTAGGATTTCATTAATTTTCATGGGGGTTTGCTGGGTAAAGACAGATGCAACAAAATTAAAATCAAAAACTCAAAGGGTGAAGTTTTAACCGACTTTAGAGGTAAAAAAACGACGCAGTTTTGCAAAAAAACCTTCTGGAGCCGGATTGAGATCCAAGAAAGCGACTTTTTCTCCTTCGAGACGACGCACCACATGATTAAAAGCTTGGGCGGCTTGGGAACCGTTTTCTGTTAAAACTAATGGTTCGCCTTTATTGGTAGAAACAATCACTGTTTCATCATCGGGAACCACTCCAATTAAAGGAATCGCTAAAATTTCTTCCACATCTTGCACCGACATCATATCGTTAGCTTGCACCATTAACGGTTTAATTCGATTAATTAATAAGCGAATATTTTTAACCGAATTTGCTTCTAATAACCCAATGACTCGATCGGCATCTCGAACGGCAGAAACTTCTGGAGTTGTAACAATAATTGCTTCTTTAGCAGGAGCGATCGCATTTTGAAATCCCTGTTCAATTCCCGCCGGACAATCAATGATAATATAATCATATTTCCCATCTAACATTCCCACTAATTGTTTCATTTGATCCGGGGTTACAGCTTCTTTCATGCGATTTTGAGCCGCCGGTAATAGCACTAACCGAGCTTCTCGTTTGTCTTTGACTAAAGCTTGTTCTAAGCGACATTCTCCCGATAAAACTTCCATTGCTGTATAGACAATTCGGTTTTCTAAACCGAGAAGTAAGTCTAAATTTCTTAGTCCAAAATCGGCATCAATCACAACTACTTTATGTCCCCGTTTTGCTAATGCCATTCCGACATTAGCGGTGCAGGTTGTTTTTCCCACCCCACCTTTTCCAGAGGTAATTACAATAACACGACTCATATTTAAAAGTTGACTTTTGAGGGTTGACGGTTAACGGTTAATCGCGAACGAGAACGCTCACAGTTTCAGGACTGATGGAAACTCCAGATTTTCCTACTGATTTCTATCACAAATCATGTCACAAATGAAATCAAGATTGTGCTTAATGATCTAAGGTTAAAGCTCTCGCTTTGGCAACTTCCCTCGCAGGACTGATGCGAATGCCATTATTATTAATATAGGCAACTTCTGGGTACACTTGTTCGGGAGAGGTTTCTGGCCCCCGTGCCACTTGATCCGCAATCCGAATTAACTTGGGTTCCATTTGCAGGGCCATAATTAAACTATTGCGGTTACCTTTAGCTCCAGCATGGACATTCCCACCTAAACGACCCCAAATAATAATATCGCCATCGGCAATAATTGAACTACCGGGGTTAACATCCCCAACGATAACAATAGTTCCAGGGTGACGAATATCGACTCCAGACCGCACGGTTTTTTTCAGATACAACGGTTCAGCTAACACAGACCGGGAAAGTTCCGAGACGGGTTGAGTTAAGGTTTCCCGTTCCGTATCTTGATCGACACTATATCCGGCTGTTGCTGCGGCGACTGCGGTTTGACGCCGACTGGTTTTGACTCGTTTAAGTTGCAGTTGAACTTCGTTGAGGGCTTCAGCAATATCTTGCAGTTGACGGCTATCTAATAACCGATTTTCAGCAATCAGATGAACCTCCTGATTTCCTTGTTCGGCGTGTTCACCGCCATTGAGACGATGCTTGAACTGTTGCCACAGTTCTGTCCAACTGTTGTTAGAGGTTGTCTCGGTGTCTTCTCGATGATGTTCTGGCGGTAAAAATAATAATAAGTGTCCATCTTCACGTTTTAACCGGACTTGTAAATTCGGATCAACCTCCGGTACACTCGCAGGAGATTGAAATTCAGCAGGGCTCAACTCAGAGGTTGGGGTATCCAAAGACATAAATAAAACTGAGATAGACAATCTTTTAACTCAACTGGTTATTTTACAGATAAAAACGAATTTTTTCCATCCCATCAATCGTGAGAATGCTCTAAATCCAGGCAGGATTTCGAGCATTTTAACAGCCAGCTTCATCAGAAGAATCCAATGATCAAAAATTGTTAAGATTTAACAGCATAGATCCAAGGGATTTTCATCCGAAATCCTCGCTGCTGTTTTATGATGAAATTGATTCTAAAAGCAAAAAATTCAATATGGCTAAAATGGGTTTACGAGGGCGTTTGTTTTTTTCCCATCTGTTAGTGATGTTAATTGGAGTCACATCCTTAGTCATCATTGGAAAAATTTCTTCTCCTCGGTTTTTCGTGAGTCGTTTAGAACAACTTGATGGCCCCGGATTTCGGTTACAATATATTCGCACTCGTCTAATAGAAGGGTTTGAAATTGCTTGGAATCGGAGTACATTTTGGTCGGTTTTAGCAGGAACAACCGCCGCCGTCGGACTCAGTTATTGGTTAACACAACGAATTACCCAACCTCTAACCCAAATGGACAAAATTACTCAGAAACTAGCTGAGGGAGACTGGTCAGAACGAATGTCTCCGAGTGATATTCCTGAGTTAAATCAATTAGCCATTAGTTTTAATCAGATGGCAGCTAGTTTACAAAATGTTGAAAAAGAACGACGAGAACTGATTAGTGATTTAACCCATGAATTAAGAACTCCCTTAACCGTTGTCCGAGGATATTTAGAAGAAATCGCCGACGGTCATATTGAACCGTCTTCTGAAATTTATCAACAATTAGCTAAGGAAACCAAACGTTTAGAACGATTAGTTAATGATTTACAAGAACTCTCAAAAGTTGAATCTGGCTATTTACCGATTCATCAAAAACCCGTTAATTTATATTCTTTATTAGAATCTTTGGTTCAACGGTTTTCTGATCAACTGTTAGAAGATGGCCCTATTCTTCTATTAGACTCTCAACCTAATTTACCTTGGGTGTTAGCGGATATAGATCGCACTGAACAAATTTTAGTTAATTTATTAGGGAATGCTATTCGTTATACTGAAACCGGAACCATTACCGTCAGAACTAGCCACGACTTCAACTTTTTATGGGTGGCTGTCATTGATACAGGTATTGGTATTTCTCCAGAGGATTTACCCCATGTTTTTGAACGCTTTTGGCGAGCAGATCGATCTCGTTCTCGACATTCTGGCGGGACTGGAATTGGATTAGCCATTACCCGGCGCTTAGTAGAATTACAAGGAGGAAAAATTACAGTTTCCAGTCATTTAAACAAAGGCAGTACGTTTAAATTTTCCCTCCCCTTAGCTTTATAATTATAGTCTATCTTTTTCTTTCTGTTCCCTATTCTATTACAAACGCGGCAAAATTGCTAAATCAGTTTTAGGATCGAATAAGTGAATTTTTTCCGGTACTAAAGTTAACCAAATTTTTTCACCGATTGTTAGTTCAGTTTCAGCCGGAATTCTAACTTGTAAGTAAGAATTAAGGCGATTTTCCCCTAATAAATGTACCCATAATAAAGTTTCATGCCCTAACGCTTCAAAACGATCAACAATAACTGGTAAATTTTTAGTCGCTGGACAACTCACAATTAAATGTTCTGGGCGAATACCTAATAATAATTTTTGGTCATTATAGGGCGTTAAAACATTTTGCCAAATATCAGGTAAGGTTAATCGGAATTGAGGATGGGTAATTAATAAAGGTGCGGTAAATTGAACGGGGATAAAGTTCATGGGAGGAGACCCAATAAACTCTGCAACAAAGCGATTAGCCGGACGATTATACAATTCTAAAGGTGGAGCAACTTGTTGAATTCTTCCCTGGTTCATTACTGCAATACGGGAACCCATTGTCATCGCTTCGACTTGATCATGGGTGACATAAATGGTCGTTGTTCCTAATTTTTTTTGGAGTTCAACAATTTGGGCACGAGTTTCGGTTCTTAATTTTGCATCTAAATTTGATAAAGGTTCATCCATTAAAAAAACTTGGGGGTTTCTTGCCATTGCTCTTCCTAACGCAACTCGCTGTTTTTGTCCCCCTGATAATTGTTTAGGATAGCGATCTAATAGAGATTCAATTTGTAATAATTTGGCGACGGTTAATACTCGTTCTGAGATAGCTTTTTCTCGTTCTGAAACATAGCGAAATTGAGCCGGAAGCGATCGCGTTATTGATACAATCACATCTTCTAACCACAAAGGAGCAAAGAATTGATAGTCTCCAACGGTTAAGGATAAGTGTTGAGAATCACAAAGGGGGGAAGAGTTGTTTTTTTTGACCATTAACGGAGGTTTAGGTTCAGTTTCTCGATAGGAACGTCGCAAGCCAAAGGCTAAGTTATCATAAACTTTCAAATGGGGATATAAGGCATAATTTTGAAACACCATTGCAATATCCCGCGCTTTGGGGGGTAATTCATTCACTAAGGTATTACCAATATAAATATTGCCTCCGGTAATCGTTTCTAGTCCAGCAATTAATCGTAATAAGGTACTTTTTCCGCAACCCGATGGCCCCACTAAAACCATAAACTCGCCGTCCAATATCTGTAAATAAACTCGTTTTAAAACCGCTTGACGAGTAGGGGTTGATTCTTGGAGTTCTGATGATTTTTTTTCCTCAGAGGAACTTTGATGATGAATGGGAAAACTTTTATAAATATTATCTAAAATAACTTCTGCCATTTTAATTTAACGTAATTTTATGAATTAGGAATTATTAGAATTACAGGGTTTTCTGATTGTTAGACAATCACTGCTACTTCCACTTATAACAGAAAAATCCCTTTTCCATTGCGTTCGGCTTGGGGCGGGGTTTTTGCGATCGCTATTTAGGGGACTGCATAAAATGTTATTTTTGTCAAGCCATTGATTTGGGTCACTCCCAAAACTCGTGCATCGTCAGATTGAAATTTTGTCAGAAAATCCATGTATTTCACCACAGCATCAGGGTTTCAGCCTTGATTTTGACCGATAGACAGAATAACCCCTTGGGT
>NZ_JBJUDF010000128.1:0-16264 GCF_046067725.1 Planktothrix sp. | reverse complement strand
CCCGTTAATGTCTTCATTAATGTTCCATCTTTAGTTCTCCAAAGCTTGATAGTTTTGTCAGCACTAGCTGAAGCAATCATTTCTCCATCGGGGCTAAAACTAGCTTCTAAAACTTTATCTTGATGTCCGTTTAATGTTTTGATTAATTTTCTATTTTTTGCATTCCAAAGCTTAATAGTTTTGTCAGCACTAGCTGAAGCAATCGTATCTCCATCGGGACTAAAGGTAACACTTATAATTTCATCTTTGTGTCCTGAAATTTGATTTAAAAACTTCCCTGTTTTAATATCCCATAGCTTAATTTTTTTGTCTGCACTGGCAGAGGCAATGATAGGTAAAGTAGGATGAAAACTCACATCATAAACTTCTAAATCATGGGCTGGAATCGTTCGTAATAAATTCCCTTCTTTGCTCCAAAGTTTAATGGTTTTATCTGCACTAGCAGAAGCAAGAGTTTGACCATCTGGACTAAAAATAACTCGATAAATCTCGGCTTCATGTCCTGGTAAAGATTTTATGAGTTGACCGTCTACTGTCCAAATTTTAATAGTTTTATCCCGGCTCGATGAAGCAATCGTTTGGCTATCCGGGCTAAAACTGACACTGATTACGGCATCTGTATGATCTTCTAAACGATTAGTTTCTCGAATATTATATAAAACTTGATTTAATTCGGTTAAAACTTTAATTTTTAAAGAACTAGGAGCTAAAAAAGATATTGCTTTTACCATTTCCCCAGCTTTGATACCTTCCATCAAAGCATCTAAGTCTTGATTATCAGCAAACAAAGCTTGAGAGGATTCACTGAGAGCTTTAATCGTTTGAAGTCTTGCTTGTAAAGCTTGATAAGCAGAAAACGTGGTTAAGCCAGCCATTAAAAATAATGAAACTATCAAAGTTCTATTTTTAGATTTTTCTGCTTTTAAGGCTTTGTGTTTATTATTATTAGCAATTTTTTCCTGTTCTAACCGTTCTCGAATTAACGCTAACTCCCGTTTTTGAGCTTCTAATTTTTGTTGTTTTTCGGCTTCTAATGAAGTTTTACTTAATTCAACTAACGTGACTAATTGCTCATCACTCCCTAATTCAATTGCATCAGAACTCTCTAACCAACGTTGGGCTTCAACTAATTCAAATTCATCTAATAATCCCCCTTCACCTTTGCCTAATCTCACCCATTCTTCCACTTTTGCAATGAGTCGGCGACGAGTTTGTTCAGCATCTCGGCGTTGAATAATCCAATCTTGTAACTGGGGCCAACTGCTAATTAAAATTTCGTGAGCAATATCAACTTTTCGGGTTTTATCCTCTTTTCCACTTAAGGTTAATAACCGACGATCTGCTAAATAGCGTAAGGTTTCTTCAAAGATTTGATCGTCATCTCCTCTTGCTTTTAAGGCTTCTACAGATTCTTGTCTTCGGGTATCTGCCCGTCCTTCTCCAAACTGAATTAAACGTAAAAATACCCGACGGGCGATGATTTGTTGTTCATCGCTTAAATCAGCGATCGCAGCATCTGCCCGTTGAGCGATCGCCACTTGAATTCCGGTTAATTTATTATTGGTATTAGAGCTAGTATTATGATAAGATAAAACTAACGCTTCATAGGCTCTTAAGGGTAAATATCGCCGTTCTATTTTTTGCCATAATAAGACTAATGTTTCTTGTAATAACGGTAAAACTCCGGGTTCGTTCGCGGCTGTGATAATTAATCGTTCTAATAATGCCGCTTCGATAAAAACACCCGCCTTTTCCGCAGGTTTAAGAATGGCTTCTTGTAGTCCCGTTTGATCTAAGGGTAACACTTCATGGCGATGGGCTTTAATTTCTCGCCAGAAAGTAGGAGATTCCATGAGTTGAGGATAGAAATCTGCTCGAACCGTTATAACAACATAAACATTAGGCTCTTTATAGAGATTTAATAGAATTTGTTGAAAGGGAATCGCTTCTTGAGGAGAGAGGGTAAAAACTTCTTCAAATTGATCAATAACTAATAGGGATTTTTGGGAAGGATGGAATTTTGTTGTGATAGCTTCATGGGAAGTTGGATCACAGCCTAATGTTGCGGTTAATGTCGTTATCGGTGTTGTACCTGGACGCATGGAATAGATTTGCCAGGGTTCTTTTCCTAATAAATGAGTTTTTTGCAGTTGCGGAATTAACCCAGCGAAAACTAAGGAAGATTTACCACTTCCCGATGCTCCAATTACCGCTAAAAAGGGATATAATCGTAAGTATTGAATTAAATCATTAATTTCTTGTTGTCGTCCAAAAAAGCGATCGCAATCTTCTGGTTTAAAGGGAACCATCCCCGGATAGGGACAATCAGGAATAGTGGCTAAAGTCGGAACCGGTTTTTGGAAATCTTCACAAATTCGTTGAATGACTTTCTGTTGTTTTGTCGCATCCGTTGCATCCAAACACTCTAATATTTTTAAACGCAGGGGTAACTCTTCAACAGGATGCAAAATAATCCCAACAACAGGCCATAAATAAGTATCAAATCCGTAGGTTTGGGATAGTAAATTAGCAAATTCGGTAAAATTATCGGCTAAATAGGCGGGGGAAATAATGAGTAAGGTTCGTTCACTATTTTTAACCGCACTTTCAAATTCAATTAATCGCGGTACACCCAACCGAAACATCGCCTCGGAATGACAGGTTAACCCGGCTTCTTCTAAAGCGTTTAATAAATAACCTTCTACCCAGGCGTCATCCTCATCTGCGTAGGAAACAAATACAGAATATTGTTTTGACATAGCAATTCCTCTGGTTTCTTTGGGATGAAAACGGTATTCTATGTGATCGATTCACCTGGTTTCTATTACAGTGCTATCAAAGGAAATTCCTGTACAATTTTTTTTTCTGATTTTTTAATCATTCGTAAAGTCCTGATGCACTGCGATGAGGAAGAGGTTGTTTTAACTGCTCAATTAACTTTTGAAATTCCCGTTCAGCCCGTCGAGGATGATTGAGTTTAGCCATAGACCCTAACTTCAAACGTTCAGGAAGTTTAATGGCATCAACAGCCTCTTTCTCAACACAAACTATACGAGCTTTCCCTTCCTCAATTCCTAAGTTTTGAGCCAGGGTATTCTCAAATTCTGACATATTATTATCTAAGTATAAATTAGATAAAACGACAAGGGTTCGTTTAGAAAACTTAACACCTCGTTCTATATTCACAACCCGTGCGACCCCTAATAAATCCACATCTCCTGAAACCGCAACTTTTAGGTTTTCTGCTTCTAATTTTGGCACTAAGAAATCCCAAACCCAAGTTGAATCCGGGTCTTCATCCACATAACTAATATAAACATCATAGCGGAATTCTTCTTGAGCTTGAGGAGAAACCGGACTTACCCCTTTTTGCCCGCCTAAATATAGGGTTAGGGGAAAATTTTCTTCAATATCAGATTTAAAAATAGGGTGTTGGTTCGGTTGTTCGGCGGTAACTTTTGGTTGTAAATATTCAAAAATATCAAATATTCTAATTAATCCATCATTGCTGGTAATTCCTCCTTTTAACCCGGTAATTAAATGTTTAGTAAAAATGCTATTAGTTGAACTAGCAGTCACATAGGATTGTTCGGTATTACGAGAAGAGGCAAATATAACCCGACCCTTTCCTAGCACTAATTGATCATAATAATTATCGGGTAATCCTCCTTTAATTTCTGGTGCTGTTGGATCTTTGGGTTGACCCATTCCTCCAGAGTGACAACAATCAAAAATTACAACTAATTTTCGCGCGGGAATAGCTTTTAATGCGTCTGTCAATTGAGTTCCTGAAATAGCGGTTTCTGCTAAGGATGCACCGGAGGTATAAACCGTATCAACGGGTAATAAATATTCTCCCGCCGTCGGGCCAAATTCAATTCGGCCTCCATGTCCTGAATAATAAATTAATACCGTTGAATCTGGGTTTGTTTTAGTCGATAAATCAGTTAAGGCTTGAGTTAATGCTGATTTTGTTGCTTTTTCATCTAATAATAATTCAACATTCTCAATTAAATAACCACAGAATGAAGGTTCTGTGAGTAAACTATAAATATCCTTGGCATCGTTCAGAACCGTTAACGGTAAACGATTTATTTTTTGATAATTGGCAATTCCAACAATGAGAGCGTAACAGTTGTTTAGGGTTGTCATATTAATTAGGGTGGGCGGGAAGACCCCGCCCCTACGGTAAATTTAGGCGGTTTGGGGTTCTAAGATTTGATTTTCCTGACGTAAATAGGCTTGAATGAAAGCGTCTAATTCTCCATTCATCACATCTTGAATTGCCGTTGTTTCTTCAGAAGTCCGTAAATCTTTCACCATTTGATAGGGATGAAACACATAGTTTCTGATTTGATTTCCCCAAGCGGCTTCAACTAAATCACCCCGAATTTCTGCAATTTCTTTTGCCCGTTGTTCTTGAGCAATAATTAATAATTTTGCCTTTAACAAAGCTAGGGCTTTTTCTTTATTTTGTAACTGAGAACGCTCTTGGGTACAGCGTACCGCAATTCCAGTGGGGAGGTGAACGACGCGCACCGCCGTTTCCACTTTATTCACGTTTTGTCCGCCTTTTCCCCCTGAACGAGTGGTGGTAATTTCTAAGTCTTTATCGGGAATATCCAACTCAACGGAATGATCTAATAACGGCATAACTTCCACCCCAGCAAAACTGGTTTGTCGCTTGCCATTGGCATTAAACGGTGAAATTCTGACTAAACGGTGTGTGCCTTTTTCTCCTTTTAAATATCCATAGGCATAACGTCCGTCTATTTCTAAAGAAGCTGATTTAATTCCCGCTTCATCTCCTTCAGAAATTTCTGTTAAATGCACTTTATATCCCTGAGCTTCTCCCCAACGGGTATACATTCTTAACAACATTTCTGCCCAGTCTTGAGCGTCGGTACCTCCCGCCCCAGCATTAATCGTTAAAATCGCACCATGTTGATCATAAATTCCTGAAAGCAGTTGTTGCAGTTCCCATTGATCAAATTCTCGGTTCAGTCGAGCAACCGTCATTCCGGCTTCTTCTAACAGCCCATCATCGGTTTCTAACTCCAATAGTTCTATAATTGCTTGGGTATCTTCCAAGGCTTGCTGCCAGTGTTCTTGCTGTTGCACAATTGATTTGAGATCATTCAACTGTTGAAGGGTGGCTTGTGCGGTTTTTTGTTCATCCCAAAAATCCGGTTGTGCTGCAACTTGCTCTAAATCTTGAATTTTAGCGTGAAGGGCAGGTAAGTCAAAGATAGTCCTGGGTTTTACCCAGGCGCTCAGACAACAATTCCATTTCCCGTTTAATTTCTAATACATCCATTGCGATCGCTAACTGTCTTTCTATACTAAAAGGTACACTTTTAATTTTAGCGGGAATGATTGCAGATTTGAACGATAAGACAACAGGGCAAGAAGAAAAGAAGCACAACTGAGAACAGCGAAGCCATAACTAACTCAAGGTGTTCTCCCCCACTCCATCAACTGTCAACCGTCAACCGTCAACCGTCAACATCTAAACTATGTCGCGTCAAATTTTTACTGGAAATCGTCCGTTACGCCAAATGCGTCCTCTGGATGGTTGGGTTGATTTATTCTGGATTTTAGGTTTATTAATAGCGGCACTGACGCTCTATGGACTGCATTTAGGGGGAGTTCCCCTGCGAGATTGGGATGAAGGGTTAGTGGCTCAAGTCGCCCGTGAAATTCCACGCGGACAACAAAATTGGTTATACCCCACACTTCATGGAATTCCTTATTTTAATAAACCTCCTTTAGTGCATTGGTTAGTCGCTTTTGCTTATCAAATTGGAGGGGTTAATGAATGGATGGCGCGGTTCCCTTCCGCATTATTAACAGCTATTTCTGTCCCGGTATTATATAGCATTGGTTTAGAATTATTTCGCCATCGCACCTCGGCAGTTTTTTCGGCTTTAGTATATCTAACGTTATTTCCAGTTATCCGTCAAGGACGGTTAGCCATGTTAGATGGAACCATTCTATTTTTATGGTTAGTTTTGGTGTGGTGTGTGTTACGTTCCCGACGAGATTTACGGTTTGCATTAGGGTCAGGATTAGCCTTTGGTTTTTTATGTTTAACAAAGGGAATATTCTTAGGATTATTATTCGGTGCAATTGTCTTTTTCTTCCTCTTATGGGATACTCCTAGACTGTTAACGAGTCCCTATCTTTGGTTGGGTTTAGGATTAGGTTTGATTCCCGTTGGATTTTGGTATGCGGCGCAATGGATTCATTATGGACATGGGTTTATTCAAGGAAATTTATTCAATCAATCCTTCCAACGAGTTTGGGAACCTGTGGAAAACCATTCGGGGCCAATTTGGTATTATCTATTAGAAATTTTAAAATATGCTTGGCCTTGGCTGTTATTCTGGCCCCAAGGATTACGATTAGCTTGGCAACATCAGAATTTAAGTTGGGCTAAATTAATCTTAGTTTGGACAGGAATTTATTTAGTTGCTATTTCTGTGATGACGACCAAATTACCTTGGTATATTTTACCGCTTTATCCAGCTTTAGCTTTAGCTGTAGGACGCTATTTAGCAGAAGTTTGGCGGGAAGGCGATCGAGATATGGGACTTTGGAAATTAGGAAAAGTTCAACGGGGAAACTCTGATTATTTTGTGAAACCCACACCGGATCAATTAGTACCGATTTTTATTTTATTAGCCATCATTGCTGGAATTGGATATTGTTATTTTGGGGGAATGTTATATTTTATAAATTTGAACCTTATTCCTAAAAGAGATTTACAATTTACGTTCGGTTCCTTGATGTTAACAATGTCCTTTGTTGCGGTTTTAATTTCCCAAAAAGATCGACAATTTTTAATGGTTTTATTCTGGGGAATGTATTTATCCCTCTTGCTATTTTTTACTTCAAATTATTGGGTTTGGGAACTGAATGAAGATTTTCCTGTTAAACCTGTAGCAGCTATTCTTCAGGAAGGAACACCCCCTGGAGAACATATTTATATGGATCATCCTGTTGGACGCCCCTCCTTAAATTTTTATAGCGATCGCCATATTCATGCAGTTGATCAAACCACCTTAAAAACCAAATGGGAAACCCTTGATCAACCTTATTTATTATTAAAAGAAGATACTTTCAGCAAATTTCAATTCAACAATGTTAAAAAAATTGATCAAACTCCAGATTGGGTATTAATCACCAAAAAACGTTAATTTTATGGTTTTGGAGTTCCCCTGGTTTTTAAATCGACATTAAAGGATTTAACCAATATAAAATTTGTTGTTTAAGTTGATGTAAATCCTGGGAAAAGGCTTGTTTTACCCATTGACCAATAGCATCTAAGGGGGTAAAGGTGTCTCCCACTGACCAGTTAACCGTTTGAGCTAGGGGCGTTTGATGATCACCGTTGAGTTTTTGCAAGGTTGTTAACCCTGGAAATCGTTGATCTAAAATTTGATGTAAATTAGTCGTTTGATCAATTGTATCTTTCGAGAATTTAATTAAAAGATTGCGTCGAATTTGATAGCGATCGCTCACTAAACGATTGGTTTCTTCAGGAGAGGGGGTAAATTCTACCTCCATCATGGGCGAAAGTTGTTCAACTAAAGGAATCGATTGACGGGCGGGATAATTATTAAAAGACATTAAGATATTTCCTGAACGTTCAACAGGAAATAACGAACCAATCAACAAATGAACTTTACATCCCATACTATGTCCTAATCCATAAATGGGTAAACCTCGCCGCTTTAATAATTGTAGATCATATAAATCTTCTAAGCCATCTTCAAATGTCCATAAAACCTCTTTAGCAATGGTCGTATGATCCAGTGTATTTACAAACGGTGTGGCAACAATTGCATAACCCTGATTTCCCAATTCTTCGAGTAAGCAACGATAGGTTAAATGGGGGGCAGTTGCCACAAATGCCCCCCCTAAAAAATGTATAATTCCTTGAGGACGGGGCGGAATTAAAACCCAATTTCCTGAAATCGAAAGCCAGTCCATTAACTTTTTAATCCGAGTGATTTTGACTTAAAATTAATTTCCTCAATCGCCAGAATTATGATTCTGACTTCTGAGAATCTCTCCGTATTTCAAGTTAACACAATTTACAGTTTTTGTGTTCTTATATGAAATCTTTAAATGTTTGCTACGCATCCGTCCCCTGTAGAGACGTTGCATGCAACGTCTCTACAAGGGGTTTATGGGATTATTTATAGTCAGTACCCAAACATAATGATTTACACACTTCTAATTTCTTTTTCCGTGCTATATTGGGATTAAAAGGGAAAAAGAAAAGCAAGGATAATAGCAGCGATCGCACCGATGAAAGTATTAATAAAATTAACAATTTCATTCGTTAACCCTGTAAATTTTGTTTGTAATGTTGCACCGATCACGCTTTCTAAATTTGTTGCAATCAACGCCGCAATTACACTCCAAAGCATCCCCCAAGGATGAATTAAACCAATACTCCAACCCAAGATAGAAACGAGAATAGAAGCCACAACACCTGCTAATGTTCCTTCTAAACTCACCGCTCCTTCTGTTCCTCTAGGAACGGGTTTTAAGGTGGTAATTAAAAAGGTACTTTTGCCATAAGCTTTGCCAATTTCACTAGCACAGGTATCGGATAATTTTGTACTAAAACTGGCAACATATCCTAATAATAATAACGGAATCCAAGACTGGATTTCAAGCTGATTCGGAAAAAAATTCTGGAGGAAAAACACCCCTAACCCACATAACATTCCGGTGAACGCCGAACCCCAGACATTTTCTGGCCCCCTAGCACCGCCTCGTTTTTCTGCAATTCCAGCCGCTTCCTTTTCCGCTTTTCCAATGCGAGTTACACCCGAACCCACTAAAAAATAAAAGACGACAATTACATAACCTCGCCACCCTAAACACCCCCAAATCAAAACCCCTAAAATCCAAGCATGAACCCATCCTGCGGAGGTTAATAACCGTTTAGCCGCAATCACCCCTAAACTAATTAAAACTGTATTTAAAGCGATCGCAAATAGCCAAGGATTAAGCCAAACTAATTCATGAATCATGATCAGTCTCTCAAAACAATGAACAAAACTTTATTCCATCTTGCCTTTCCCGTGAACAATATTGCAGAAACCAAAGTTTTTTATGGAGACGGGTTAGGCTGTCAATTGGGACGAGAAACCCCCAATTCGATTATTATGAACCTTTATGGTCATCAAATTGTGGCTCATGTCAACCCCGAACCCTTAACGCCCCAAAAGGGAATTTATCCCAGACACTTTGGGTTAATTTTTACCTCAGAAACGGACTGGGAAACCCTCTTAGAACGTGCTCAACAAAAATCTCTAAAATTTTACCAAGAACCTAAACGCCGCTTTCCCGGTTTACCCACAGAACACCGCACGTTTTTTTTAGCCGATCCCTTTGGTAATCTTTTAGAGTTCAAATATTATTGTTATCCCGAAGCCGTGTTCGGTTGTAATGAATACGCCCAAGTTGGAGACGTTTAAAATTCGGTTTGTTACCCGTTGTGACTGGAAACCATAGCAGTGCTGTTTCATTTTCGGGTTAGAAAGAGCAATGCCGCAAGACGGCGGCTACGCCATCGCTAAGTTCTAAAAGCCTTTCTCTGTCAAGAAAAGGAGGATTATTTCAAAAGTTTTGAGATTTTCTGTTTAAATAAGCCTCGAAACTTGCTGTCCATCAAAGGTTTAGCGATCGCCTTTTTGGAAAATGAAACAGCCCTGGAAACCCTAGTGGGTGATACCGGAGTGGGAAGGGTTTTTAACGGTGCATTTAAGGCTTCTTCCACCCGAACTAAACATTTCGGATCACTCACCATCCAAGCATGAACCAAAACATTCACCGTAAATTCTTGACCAATAGGCATTTGAGAACTTTGGGCTGGGACAATCATGCCATCATAGGGTGTCCAAATTGAGGTAAAATTAATTCGGTTTAAGGTTTCTAAATCTTGATTTAAGTCTTGTAAAAATGGGCTATTAGACCGCATTTGTGATGCTGCTAAGGTGGGGTAAAGGTATCCGGTTAACGTGCCATGATGAGGCGAGGAAATGGTGATTAAACGTTGAATTCGTTCAATTCCTCCTAAACGTTGAACATAATAACGGCTGACAATTCCTCCCATACTAAACCCAATTAAATCAATAGGTTGTTCTGAAGAAAATGTATGATTAATATAATCTGCGACTTGTTGGGCTAATCGTTCTAATCCTAATCGCCCATCATTGGGAACCAGATTTAAACTGTGAACTTCCCATCCCCGTTGAGTGAGATAGGAAGTCATGGTTTTAAAAATTGCTTTGGTATCAAAAATACCGTGAATGAGTAAAACGGGATTGCGAAGGGTGCTGTTATTCATCGCATCAATAACTGGATTCATCTGAGTTCAACTTAGAGTATCACAACCAACACCTGACCACTCAAGAGGACAGTTGATGGTTTGTCTGTTGTGGGTTAACGGTCAAACACCTCCTAATTCTGAGAAAATTGTAAATAAATGCAAACATTTGACAAGATTTACTTGAGAAAGCTTGATTTTAAGCCGTTTTAGGCGGATTTTATAGCAAAAAATGTTACAAAGTGTAAATTTTTATCGACAAATTTTTCATTTTTCCTTAAGCTATCGTTAGGGCTAAAGCTTTAAATTTTCTAAAAATACGGACGGAGTAAACATAATGTTAGGTAAACTTTTTGGTTCTAAAAAAGATGAATATTTTTTAGAGTTTGGTGATGCCAAAGATCAGCAAGCACCTCCAGCAGACGCTAAACCAGCACTTCAAGCCAAAACCGAATCGGTAAAACCATCACAGGCTCAAGCTAAAGCGGCTCCAGCAGCACAACCTCAGACCACAGTCTTGACCCCGGCTCAACCTCCGGCTCCAGTGAAGGAACCCGCACCCCTGAATAACGGAATGGCTAAAACCCCTGCTGGGATGACCTTCGCCCCTGACAATTTAATGCCTAACTCCTCCACTCCCCGGCGTAGCCCAGGGCCGAGTCTGGAAATGTTTAAAAATATGGCGGGCCAGATGAAGCGGTCTTAATTCTTGATTATAGCCCTTAAACCCTCCTAGCCTTGTGAATCAGGTTAGGGGGGTTTCGCCATTCTTAACAATAATTTGATTGAGAATTCAACGAATTAGACCACTTTAGTTTTAATTTCTTTTGTAGAAAGCTGGGAGTCTTGTATAATAGAGTCGTGTGACAAATCCATCAATCGGGAACCCTAAGTGCCAAGGGTGCTAAATAATCTACTTAATGTTTAACGATGGTCATCGACCCGGATCAGTCACATCCCAGTTCAATTGACAAACCTCACTCAAGGGTCAAAGCCTCACTCATCTCAGGGATAGAAACAGGCGTAAATTGAGTCAAAACTGACTTAACCTAAACTTAGGATTCTCAAGTCAGAGAATTTCCCACAATTGATGGAGGATGATACCATGCCTCCAAGGTAGGCGATTTCAGGGATGATTATGACAAAAGATACCGATCTGATCAAAAGTCTTAGCCCCAGCGCCATGGATCAGATCATGTTATATCTGGCCTTCAGCGCGATGCGAACCAGTGGACATCGACATGGGGCTTTCCTGGATGCAGCCGCAACGGCGGCAAAATGCGCTATCTATATGACTTATATGGAGCAGGGAAAAAACCTGAGAATGACAGGACACCTGCACCATATTGAACCGAAGCGAGTCAAGGTGATTGTTGAGGAAGTTCAGCAAGCATTAACCGAAGGTAAACTGTTAAAAATGTTGGGGTCTCAAGAACCTCGATATTTGATTCAGTTTCCTTATGTTTGGTTAGAACATTATCCTTGGCAACCCGGACGGTCTCGGATCTCAGGAAATAGTTTAACGCAAGAAGAAAAACAGGTGATTGAAAGTAAACTCCCGAAAGGTTTACCCGATGCTCAATTCATTAATTCCTTTCAATTTATGGAATTAATTGATTTTTTACATAGACGTTCTCAGGAAGATTTAGAACCTAGTCGGAGAATGCCTTTAAGTGAAGCTTTAGCAGAACATATTAAACGCCGTTTAACTTATTCTGAAACGGTTATTAAAATAGAATCACCTTGGGGAATGCCTTTTTATGCCCTAAATCGTTCCTCCTATGCTCCTGAAGATCAGGAGGAACGCACTTATATTATGGTTGAAGATACGGCTAAATATTTCAGATTAATGAAAGATTGGGCTGAACGTCAACCTAAGGTGATGAGGGTTTTGGAAGAATTAGATATCCCTCCCGAACGAATTAATCAAGCTATTGAAGAATTAGATGAAATTATTCGTCAATGGGCTGATCGATATCATCAAAAAGGAGGGGAACCCATGCTTGTACAAATGGTATTTGGGCCAAAGGAAGAGGATTAAAAACTAGGAGAAGTATCGGGAGCAGGGGAAACAGGAGATCCTTCACAGAGATCAGGAAACAGAGAAAGGACTCCTGGCTCCTAACTCCTATGATTAGAAAATTAATCTGGAATATTCAGGGTAATTTTAGCGGATTGAAGTTGTTGATTTAACCAGCGTTCAAATAATTCATTTTGCAATCGTTGTTTGATTTGAGGATTTTCTAAGGACGCTTCTAAGAATTGTTCTACTCGGAAAATACACCAACCTCCTTCGACTTCCAGGGGGCCAACAATTTGACCGGGGAGGGTTTGTTGTAAGACAACTTTGAGAGAATCGGGTACAGTAGACAAAGCAACGGCTCCCATCATGCCATTAAAGGAACGTTCATTGGTAATGGAATATTCTTTGGCTAATTCTTCAAAGCGGGTTTCTTGTTCTTTTAAACGGTTAGATAAGGTTTCTGCGAGTTCATAGTCATTCAATGAAATTCGAGAGAGAACCACTGCATCTAAAGCGGGTTTTCGTTGTAGAAAATAGTTTTCTAGTTCGGGTTCAACGACCAAAAGTTTAAGTTTTTCTCGTTTGAAGCCAGCAATAATTTGTTGATGAAATGCTTCATAACTCATGCGATTATTTTCTAACCACTGTTGAAAGGCTTGGGGGTCGCTGAGATTACGTTGTAGCCTAAAGTTAACAACGGCTTGTTCAATACTCGCAACCGGGATATCCAAATCAGAACGGGATTTTAATTCTCGATCCAGAATATATTCTCGCAGAATATCTGTGATCATCGGCTGTAATTTTCCCGCCGCTTGCAAATATTTCAGTGCTTGACCTAAAACAATGGATTCGTCATTGACAGTGATAAATGGATTAGCCACTGAGATTTACATCCTAAAAAAATTCTATTCATCAATATTGTATGGGTTGATGTTACGCTCGTGTAAAATTTGAGCGTAGATGTTAATAGGAAATTAAAATGAGCATTCACGTTGAATCTCAACCCAGTTTAGAACGATTAGAACAATTGGGGGTTTTGAATTGGCCGATTTGGGAAAAAGAGGTTTCGGAGTTTCCCTGGACGTATGATGAAAGCGAAACCTGCTATTTATTAGAGGGAGATGTTATCGTCACCCCAGAAGTCGGTGAGCCTGTACGGTTTGGAAAAGGAGATTTAGTCACTTTTAAAGCTGGGCTGTCTTGCCGATGGAAAATCCTGGCGGCGGTTCGTAAACATTATAACTTTGGGGAATAAACCTCTAATATTTAGACGTGCCACCGCACGTCTCTACAGTAACAATCCACTAATCATTCCCGCTAATAAAACAAAACCAATTCCCACATTATCACTAAAAATTTTACCATAAATCGGTCTAGGAAGTTCAGGATTTTGCAGTTGCAAATATTGTCTTGACCAAAGAAGAATTGCAATGATTAAAGTTAACCAATATTCCCAATTTAAATGCAGGTTCCAGCCTAAAATTCCTAATAAGATTGCTGTCCCTAGAAAAAAGCTTCCGACTGCATTGGCGGATTGTTGACCAAAAAAGATTGCACTGGAATTGACCCCTAAACGTAGATCATCTTCGCGATCACTCATGGCATAAATAGTATCAAATCCTAACGTCCATAATACCGTTGCTCCCCATAAAAACCAAGTAGCCGTTTGTAAATTTCCCACCGCCGCCGTCCAACTAATTAACACGGCAAATCCCCAAGCAATTGATAATACTAATTGAGGAATGGGAAACACCCGTTTTGCTAAAGGATAACCAATAATAACCGGAACAGCCGCCACACATAAACCAAAACTTAACGGGTTTAAATAAACGGCCAATCCCGCCGCACAAGCAAAAGCGACCGCAGCAATGACCAGTCCCGTTTTCACTGTTAACGCACGGGAAGCGAGGGGACGGGTGCGGGTGCGCTCCACTTCCGGGTCAATGTCCCTGTCCCATAAATCATTGACGACACACCCGGCGGCACTGGTAGCCAGGGTTCCAAAGACAATCACTAAAATTAACGTCACTGGAGGTGTGCCATTGGTTGCTAAGACAATGGCCCATAATGCCGGAATCATCAAAATTAGACGTCCGGCGGGTTTATCCCATCGCAACAGTCGCAGAATAATTTGCCAAGTCGGTTCGGGTGAATTAGATTCGGTTAGCATTGCAGTTTAATTGAGAGGAACAGATTAAATCGTCACAATATTTTTTAACACAGATCCGCAATCGGTCTAAAATTAAAGAGAATAGCTTCTTAGAGAGTGATTATGGTCACATCAATGCCTTTGGTGAAGAAATCTGAACCCACCGATGACCGAGAGCGAATTTTAGCTGCCATTGATTTAGGAACCAATTCTCTGCACATGGTGGTGGTAAAAGTTCAACCGCAACTTCCCACCTTTACGATTATTGCACGGGAAAAAGAAACCGTTCGTTTGGGAGATTGTGGGGAGAAAGGAAGTCTTAAACCCGAAGTCATGGAACGGGCCATTGCTTGTTTAAGACGGTTTCAAGGTGTTGCTAAAACCTTTAATGCGGAACAAATTGTGGCGGTGGCGACCAGTGCGGTTCGAGAAGCACCTAATGGTCGAGACTTTATTCGCCGAGTCGCCGATGAATTGGATTTAGAAATTAGTTTAATATCCGGTCAGGAAGAAGCTCGACGCATCTATTTAGGGGTGCTGTCAGCCATGGAATTCAATAATCAATCCCATATTATTATTGATATTGGTGGTGGCTCAACAGAGTTAATTTTAGGAGAGGGTTGGGAACCTCGATTTTTAAGTAGTACAAAAGTGGGGGCGGTACGATTAACGAAGGATTTTGTCCATACCGATCCCATTAGTCGGAATGAATTTTTATATTTACAAGCTTATATTCGAGGCACATTAGAACGGGTCATTGATGAATTATCGTCCCATTTAAAACCGGGGGAAATTCCGCGTTTAGTTGGAACTTCGGGAACGATTGAAACCTTAGCAGGAATTAAAGCTCGTGAAAAGTCAGGAACAGAACCGACTCGCATAGGAGGGTATAAATTAACCTTAGAAGAATTACAAGAATTTATTAATCGGATTCGTAAATTATCTTATCAAGAACGATTACAAATTCCAGGAATTGCTGACCGTCGGGCTGAGATTATTTTAGCAGGCGCTTTAATTTTACAAGAAGCCATGACCTTGTTAAATTTGCGGTCATTAACTGTGTGTGAACGCAGTCTCCGAGAAGGGGTAATTGTAGACTGGATGTTGACTCACGGGTTAATTGATGATCGATTACATTATGGGAGTTCGGTTCGGGAAAGAAGTGTTTTGAATATTGCTCAAAAATATAAAGTCGATTTAGAATCGAGTGAACGGGTTGCTAATTTTGCCTTAAGTTTATTTGATCAAACTAAAGGATTATTACATAACTGGGGAGAAGTAGAACGGGAGTTATTATGGTCGGCGAGTATTCTCCATAATTGCGGATTATATGTTAGTCATTCGGCTCACCATAAACATTCCTATTATTTAATTCGTTATGGGGAGTTATTGGGATTTACGGAAATGGAAATTGAAGCGATCGCAAATTTAGCTCGATATCATCGTAAAAGTAGCCCGAAAAAGAAACATGAACCGTATCAAAGTTTGCCGCGACGGTTTCGCCAAGTTATTGATCAATTACATCCATTATTAAGATTAGCGGTAGCATTAGATCGACGAATGATTGGGGCAATTTCTCAAGTAGTTTGTGAATATAAACCCATGACACAGGAATTTTACTTGAAGTTAAAACCTTCCCATCCTAATGATGATTGTGCTTTAGAATTATGGAGTTTAGATTTGAAAAAAGAAGCTTTTGAGATGAACTATGGGTTAAAGTTAGTGGCTCAATTAGAACCGTGAG
>NZ_JBJUDF010000127.1:0-10171 GCF_046067725.1 Planktothrix sp. | reverse complement strand
GGTTCAATTTGTTTAATTGATTGAGAAGTTGCTAAAAACGAAGCACCAGCCAATTCAAACCCACTGACAGTTTTAATTAACATTCCAAACCGCACATGAGAAGCCGGTTTATCAAATCGGACAGAATAGTTATAAATATAGCTATTCCGAGCAATTAAATGATTAACTTTTTCCCCCGATAATGTCGTAATATGGGGTTCGATAATTTCTGCTCCACGGGAGGGATATTTAATCGGATGATCAGGAACTAATTTGGGATCAAAATAATCTTTATAATGCCCATTGTTAGATTCTAGGGACTGTAAAGAGGGACTAGACTCTAAGGCTTCAGGATGAGTAGAATTATGAGTTTGAAAAGATTCAGAAATTGTTTCACTCGGTTGATACGTTTGATGACGTAAATGTTGAATTTCATCCCGAATCATTGCCATTTGATCAGCATCAGCATAAATCATTTTCTGATATTTAGAAATGATCATTTTCGGGGTATGTTCGAGTAATAATTCTCCTCGATCCATTAATAAAGCTGAGTCACACAATTGAATAATAGAAGGGGCAGAATGGGAAACAAACAAAATCGTTCCGCCTCGATCTTTAATCTCATGAATTCGACTAAAACATTTTCGTTGAAACGCTTCATCTCCAACGGATAAAGCTTCATCGACAATTAAAATATCAGGATTAACACTGGTTGCTACGGCAAATCCTAAACGAACATACATCCCACTAGAATAGGTTTTTACGGGTTGATCAATAAAATCTCCAATATCAGCAAAACCTAAAATATCATCAAATTTTTTTTCGATTTCCTGAGTCGTTAACCCTAATAATTGACCATTAAAAAACACATTTTGTCGTCCGGTAAATTCAGGATTAAACCCGCTTCCAAGCTCTAATAAGGCTGAAACTCGACCATTAACCTCAACATTTCCTTCCGTTGGAGTTAAAGTTCCGACAATAATCTGTAAAAGGGTACTTTTCCCTGACCCATTTCGTCCGACAACCCCTAAAGTTTGACCTTTCCAAACTTGTAAATTAATATCCCGCAACGCCCAAAAATTATGCGCTAAACTTTTTCCAGGCAGAAAAATTTCCTTCAATCGATCAACCGGATGGCGATAACGTTTGAAGCATTTAGAAACATGATTAACAGATATAGCAATTTCGCTCATTCGTTCTTGATTTCCCGGTTTATCAGTGATCAGTTTGTGTATCGGTTTAGAAATACGTTGTGCGTGTGTGAGGAACTGTCACCGTTATAAAACGTCAGCAAAGGCTGGACGCAACCGCCTATAAACCCATAAGCCTCCATAAAAAATAACTAAGGCTATTATTGAAGATACCGCTAATTCTCCCCAATGGGTCATTTCTCCGACTAAAATTAAATCTCGATACGCTTCTGAAAGTCCAGTAATCGGATTACACCAAACAATCCAAAATTGCCAAGATTCAGGCACTTTAGAAATCGGATATAAAATCGGGGTGACATAAAACCAAAGATTAAGAATCACACTTAAACTTTGGGGAATATCCCGTAAAAATACCGTGAGTCCGGCGGTCAGATAGCCTAATCCTGCGGTTAACAGAAGTTGGGGTATCCAAACTAAAGGCAGTAACCCAATGGTACTGTGTAGCACTTGAGCGGACAAAGCAGTTAACACAATTAAAGCAATTAAGCCAAAGGAACTTTCAATAAAGGCTGAAAAAATGGGGACTAAAGGCAATAGTCCCAGAGGAAACACCACCTTTTTGACTAAATTCGGCTGTCCAACAACGGATGCTGCGGCTTGAGTTAGGCCGTTAGTAAAGGCAAACCAAGGAATTAACCCCGCAAATAGCCACAGTCCAAAGGCTAATTCGTTATCGGGAAACCCTTCAAGATTGAGTTTGACCTTCAAAACAATCGAGAAAACATAAGTATAAATCAGCAATTGAGATAACTGATTTAACAGAGGCCATAGGTTGCCAAGAATCGAACCTTTGTATCGTGCCTCTAAATCCCTTCGGACTAATGTACTCAGCAGATTGAGTTTGAGGGGGAATTGGCCATTGACAAACCGTCTGCCACTCACTCGCCCCGCCCTATGCAGCACACCTTTCATTGACCTCAGCAATTTTTTCGCCCTCGTTCACTACACACACCATCTATTCCGAGCCAGGAGAGACACAAATGGCCAAAAGAAACTCAATCCCAGAAGCCACAGCGAAATCCTTCGCTAACTTCATGAGACATCCTAGCCGCTGGATTTTTACTGCCAGATTTAATCTTAGTCAATAATTGACACTCCCCGCGAGTAATGTGATGGAGATTCTTAAGCAGTCCAAAGACGAACCCCCAGCCCCCCTCCCTGCGAGAGAATCGGGGTTTAATCTTTCTCCCCTCTCCTGCAAGGTGAAGGGTTAGGGGAGAGGTCAAACCCTAGTCCAATCGTCCTGACCCCCCCAACATTCTAATTAATGGGCTGAACCATTACCGTGATAGTTATCGGTATCATAGAAACCGTTTTTGGTTCCAAAGAATAAACAGGATAAGGTAAATAACACGGTTAATGCTGATAAGACCAATTTAATATCCATTGTCGGTTATGAACTCAACTCGAACGCCTTTGATTGTAGACCCATCTGAGTTGGTGTATCCATCAACTCAGGTCGCGCCTCAACTATTGGGGTGTACTCTAGTGCGACAACTGGCCAATGGAGAACAAATTCGAGGTTTAATTGTGGAAACAGAAGCCTATGAACCCAATGACCCCGCTTGTCATGGTTATCGGCGTCGAACTCCTCGGAATGCCGTGATGTTTAGCCCTGCTGGGGTGAGTTATGTTTATTTAATTTATGGGATGTATTGCTGTTTAAATGTTGTCACAGATGTAGAGGATGTACCCAGCGCTGTTTTAATTCGAGCTTTGCAGTTAGAGTCTCTTCCGATTTCTATTTTAGTGTCTCTGGAACAAACCCAACCGTTAACTTCAAAACAAAAGATTCGTTTAGCCTCTGGCCCAGGAAAATTGTGCCGCCTATTGGACATTAATACTCAGTTTAATGGTTTACCGCTTCATCCTGATCAATCGTTATGGCTAGAACATCGAACCTTAGCCTTTCAACAGCGTTTAGAACAACAACCGAATGCTATTATCCAAACCACACGCATTGGACTCTCTCAAGGACAGGAACTCCCTTGGCGATGGTATTTGGGTAATTGTCCGTCAGTTTCTAAAGTTTAATCGGTTAAAATAGAACTGATTGTTTTCTTCTGCCAAAATTTAGCTAAACAATGACCAAAAATCAAGTTTTTAAAATCGGTTTAGGAATATTAGGACTGGGATTTATTCTCGATCTCAGTGCTAAATTTATGGCTGAATTCTTCTGGTTTGAAGAAGTCGGTTATTTATCCGTTTTTAAACAACGATTAATTACAGAAATTTCGTTAGCTATATTAGGTTTATGTATTAGCGCAGTTTGGTTGGGAGGAAACTTAATTATTGCCCAACGTTATCAATATTTACCCGAAGATTTACAAGGTAAACCCCCCGTTAATATTTTTGATGTCTCTCATCAAAATTTACCTCGATTTGCATTAGGATTACCTTCTCTTTTATTATTCATAATTAGTTTATCTTTTTTACTCGGTTTAATTGTTATCCACTATGGCCAGATTTTTATCAGTTATTGGCACTGGGATTCAAGTCAACCGTTATTTTCAACTCTTCCGGCTCAGTTTGAACCTCAAATTATCGATAATTGGATTAAAAATTTTCAAGCTTATATTTGGAAAATTCCTGTCTTATTAATTTTGATGATTGGTATTTTATCGAAACCTTTAATTGTTTTTATTTTATTAGCTTTAATGTTTAGTTTTGGGTTTAGCTTGGTTTTATCGAGTCATTGGGCAAACGTTCTACAATATTTTAATCCAACCTCATTTAATCAAAAAGAAAATTTATTAGGAAAAGATTTGAGTTTTTATATTTTTAATCTACCCATTATTCATGTTTTAGAATTTTGGTTAATCGGATTATTTTTAGTTAGTTTTGTTACTTGTAGTTTAATATATTTTCTGTCAGGAGATAGCCTAAGAAAAGGACGTTTTCCAAGTTTTTCACAACCTCAGCAACGTCATCTTCATGGATTAGGTGGATTATTAATGCTCAGTAGTTCAATGCGCTATTGGTTAGCTCGTTATGAACTCTTATATTCAAGTGAAGGTGTGATTTTTGGGGCTGGTTATACCGATGTCAATATCTTAAAACCCGGTTATTTACTGTTATCCATAATTGCTTTAATTATTGCTATTTTTCTCCTCTGGCAAGCTTTATTTTCTGTAAAAAAAATTAGACCTTATATTGAAATTTTATTAAGATGGATTGGATTTTATAAATTCATAAAACGTTCTCGATCCAATCAAGCAAAATTGTTTGCAGATAGTTATTCTTTAAGAGCAATTTTTACTTGGTATTTAGGATTAGCTATTATTGTCACAGGTGTTATCCCTGGTTTAGTTCAGCGTTTAATCGTTCAACCTAACGAATTAGAACGAGAATTACCGTATATTCAACGCAGTATTGAATATACGCGCAAAGGATTTAATTTAGATAAAATTAACGTTGAAACGTTTGATCCAAATGCTCAATTAACTTACACCGATATTAAAAACAATAACTTAACCATTGATAATATTCGTCTTTGGGATAAACGACCCTTATTACAAACTAATCGTCAATTACAACAAATCCGCCTCTATTATGAATTTTCTGATGCAGATTATGATCGTTATTCTATCTTAACTCAAAATGCTTCAGGACAGTTAAGCACCAATCTACAAAAACAACAGGTATTGATTTCACCCCGTGAATTAAACTATGAATTAGTTCCCGAAAAAGCTAAAACTTGGGTCAATAAACATTTAGTTTATACTCATGGTTATGGATTCACTTTATCTCCTGTTAATACCGTTGCTGAGGGAGGGCTTCCTGAATATTTTGTGAAAAATATTGGTGCTGATCCAGAATTAGATGAAGATACAACTTTACAAGTTTCTCCTCGAATTCGCAATCTGATTCCCATTGGTAAACCTCGAATTTATTATGGGTTACTTACCAATACTCAAATTATGACTTCAACCCAAGTTAAAGAACTAGATTTTCCCTTGGGAAATGAAAATGTTTATAACACCTATGATGGAGAAGGAGGAATTGTCATTGGAACTGGATGGAAACGCTGGTTATTTGCTTATTATTTAAAAAATTGGCAAATGCTATTTACCGATAACTTTACCTCTGAAACTAAATTACTTTTCCGGCGAAATATTTTAGACCGCATTAAAGCGATCGCACCTTTTCTTCATTATGATAGTAATCCCTATTTAGTCGTTGCTGATGCTGATTTCGAGAATTCTGAATCAGATCCTCAAGCTCCATCCACAGATCATAACTATTTATATTGGATGATTGATGCCTATACAACCAGTAATTTTTATCCTTATTCTGATCCAGAAGAAGCTGAATTTAACTATATTCGTAATTCGGTTAAAATTATTGTAGATGCCTATAATGGAAAAATTAAATTTTATTATTTAGAACAAGCTCAAGATCCCATTATCTCAACACTCAGAAAAGTTTTTCCTAATTTATTCCATCCCATTGAAGAAATGCCAATGATGCTTCGCCAGCATATTCGTTATCCGGTGGATTTATTTAGAATTCAATCTCAACATTTACTAACCTATCACATGAGTGATCCGATTGTTTTTTATAATCGAGAAGACCTCTGGCGGGTTCCCGTTGAAATTTATGGAGACAAACAACAAGCGGTTGAACCTTATTATTTAATCATGCGATTACCAACAGAACAATCCGAAGAATTTATACTCCTTCACCCCTTTACTCCCGCCAGTCGCAATAATTTAGTCGCCTGGTTAGCCGCACGGTCTGATTTAGAAAATTATGGTCATTTACTATTATATCGTTTCCCCAAACAACGCTTAATTTTTGGCCCGGAACAGGTGGAAGCTTTAATTAATCAAGAACCAGAAATTTCCGAACAAATTTCCCTTTGGAATCGTCAAGGATCACGAGTCATTCAAGGGAATTTATTAGTCATTCCCATTGAACAATCTTTACTTTATGTTGAACCGTTATATTTAGAAGCGGCTGAAAATAGTTTACCCACCTTAGTCCGAGTGATTGTCGCCAGTGAAAATCGCATTGTGATGCGACCTACCTTAGAACAAGCGTTAAAAGATGTGTTTCAAACTCAACCGATTCTTCCTCCAGAAAATCTAACATTACCTCAACCACAGCCTAGTTAAAGGGAATTAGAAAAAGGAACCCAGAAGCCAAAAAATCATTAAGTCCCTAAACAGAATGATTTACACATTTGGTGATTCCCTCTTCCCTGTTCCCTGTTCAACTAGCGCTAGATTTGATAAATTCTAAATAGCTTTGACTTAATTCTTTAACCGCCACTTCATAAAATTTTTGACCCTGTTCTGGAGTCGCTAACGCCGGATTAGATCCCATGCGACCATCAGGATAATGTTGACGAAAATCCTGTGCGCCATAAATCGGAAATCCTTTGGCGACCTCCACTGTTAGAGGTGCTTGTTTAATGAAATCAGGATAAATATATTGAGTTAAAGCGACTTCGCTGGGTGTGGCGTGGGAACCTTCTTGATCTCCATATAACTCTTTTGCTAATTTATAGACGGAGCTACACATAAACCAATTTCCCACTTGACATTTAACTTCATGAGCCTTGGGTAAATTGAGATCCGCAACATGGCTGTAAACTTCAGAAAAAGCCGCCTTCAACGTCGCAATATTTCCCCCATGTCCATTAATAAAAAAGTAGTGAGTAAATCCAACTTTCGTTAAACTTGTGATATAATCATTAATTACCTGAATTAAGGTCGTGGGTCTAAGGCTGATTGTGCCGGGAAAAGCGGTGTGGTGTAAAGCCATACCGACATTGATAGTGGGGCTAACTAAAGCCTGGGTTGCTTCTCCAACTCCTTTGGCGATGGCTTCGGCGCAAATCGCATCGGTTCCAATTAATCCTGTCGGGCCATGTTGTTCCGTAGATCCAATGGGAATAATAATACCCGAAGAATGGCTCAGATAGGTTTCAACTTCTTGCCAAGTGCTAAGATGTAGTAGCATTAAGTTAAGTTAAGAGAGTTTAAAATCAATATCGGTTTCCATTGTAGCGACTTCACCCATCGGTTTTGATATCAAGACAAAGCCACGAGGATGCTAAAAACTGATGGGTCAATCTTGAGCGATTCACGTCCCTTTTTAAGCTTTAATCTGATTAGAAGAATTTAACCTAAATATTACTTATGCTTTACCTTATGTTAACCTTCTCCTAATACCATGAAAGCCAACTCCACTAATCAGATTCCCAACAACCAGGCAAATTGAGCGTGAACAATGCTTAAAAACCTAGAATCAAGTCTAAATCAGGATGAGTCTGACGACCCTCCAACCCAGTCCGGGGGAGGATTTGCTTTAGCATTTCCCAGTTGGTCATCCCTCTGTGAAGGAATTCGCAACGGAGAACATATTTACGTTGGATGGTTGCGACTCGGCTAGAGCCTCAGAACGCCGCAGGATTTTTAGCGATCATCCCGAGTTCCAGCAACCTGTTATCATCCAACCCACAACAAAAATTTTTTATGTTTTCTCCTGAACTAAGCACGAGTTCTTACCGTTCCAATGTAAGAGCGCAGGGTCAGATTCTACTGTTAGAAAATGAACAACCTTGGCGGGAAATACTTTCCCTGGCTTTAGAAGAGCAAGGTTATCGCGTTATCGTCGTTTCAGATGGTCGAGACGCTCTTCCCACCATCCAGAACCCGACATCTTCTTTTGTCGAATTTCCCCTCAATCTAATGATTATGGACTCAATTAATGGATTAGATCTGTGTCGTATGTTACGACATCAAGGAAATTCGGTTCCGATTTTAATTATTGGGTTACAGGAAAGTGCTAATAATTCAGCCTTTTATTTAGAAGCGGGAGCCGATGACTATCTGACTAAACCCTTTGGAATTCGGGAGTTTCTAGCCCGTTGTCGAGCCTTAATGCGCCGTCAACGATTACCTGAACTCTCTGCACCTGTTATGCTGCAATATAAAGATGTGATTCTCTATCCAGAAGAATGTCGGGTCTTACTCCGAGGCGAAGAAGTGAAACTCTCCCCCAAACAGTTTCGGTTACTGGAACTGTTTATGAGTTATCCTCGGCGAGTTTGGTCACGAGAACAATTATTAGACATGATTTGGGGACAGGATTTTATAGGAGATAGTAAAACCGTTGATGTTCATATTCGCTGGTTACGAGAAAAATTAGAAATTAATCCCAGTAAACCCGAATATATTATTACTGTGCGGGGGTTTGGTTATCGATTGGGATAAAGTTAAATTGTGATTCAACAGCATTTTATATTACATCCGATTGTCAAAACTCCTTATTGCAGGGGTATGGCAACCGGATTTGGTATTATTCCTTCCTCAAGTTATTTTTGACAACGGGGAAGGAAAATCAACCTTAAGGGTTAATAGGAACAATTGAATATTTTCAAATTCTCCCTTTTTTATGTTATTGTTCAAAGGGAGAATTAAATTCGTTTTGATTGATAATAGTAAATCTTAAAATGTTTGCTACATATATAATTGATCGGGCTGCTAATCACTTTTTCCTGTTCCCTTTTCTGAAAACGTTTTAAAAACAATACCCCTAAAGATTTTATGTCTCTTAAGCGTCGTGATTTTCTATTATTGCTAAGTGCCAGCTTTGCAACAGTAGCAGTCGGATGTAATCCTAAGCCAACAAAATCCCTGTTAATCGGTTCATCCCCATCCCCGAAAAATTTCTCCTCTCTACCGTTTAAACCCATCAAAGCACCCTTACCCAACAGCTTTGATTTAATTCAGGGTCAAATGTCGAAATCAACCCATCTGGTTAGTACAACCTCCCTCTTAGATCAACAAATCGAAACCTATAAAACCTATGAAGTCGTTGATGATGTCGTGCTACCGGAAGGATTTACTTATGATGTAATTGCCACTTGGGGAGACAAAGTGGGAAATTCTCGCTTTGGATATAATAATGATTATGTTTCCTTTGTGCCCACAGGAGAAAATCAAGGTTTTTTGACGATTAACTTTGAGTATATTAGTTCAACCCTTTGGTTTAAAACTTATGAACAAGTGATCGGAAAACCATTACCTTTAAAACAAATTAAGTCTTTAACCCAAAAGAATAAAATTAACGCTTTTGCATTACCGGAAACCGATCCATTACGAGCAGAAATTATAAAATTATCCCAAGAAGGATTAACGGATCTAGGGATTGGCATCATTTCCATTCAACGTCAACCGGATGGTCGTTGGGTGAGAACTTATTCAGCAAGTGATCGACGCATTACTGGGTTATCAGGATTAACAAAAAAGAGCCAATCTTTAAAAGCAACAGGGCCAGCCGTTGCCATCTTTCGGAAACAAGGTCAAGGATATAGCGATCGCTTGGGAGGAAATATTATTGGAACCTTTAGTAATTGTGCTGGGGGAACCACTCCTTGGGGAACGGTATTGAGTGCGGAAGAAAATTTCCAAAGTCATGTATCCGAAGCGGTGTATCCCGATGGAACTTCTTATAAACCGGATAAAACCCCTTTTGTTTTAGACGAAATGGAGGGTTTAGGAAATGTATTTGGACTAGCGGGAAATAAATATGGCTGGATCGTTGAAGTTGATCCCACAAACTCACAGGACTATGGGACAAAACATACGTGGTTAGGACGTTACCGTCATGAAGCGGTGGGAATTCGAGTAGAAGCAGGTCAACCTTTAGCGTTTTATTCAGGATGCGATCGCCGAGGCGGACACTTATATAAATTTGTCAGTCAAGGAATCGTTAAAAATCCCCAAGACAAAAAAAATTCCCAATTATTAACCGAGGGAATGTTATATGCAGCCCAATTCAATCCCGATGGAACAGGTCGCTGGATTCCGTTAAAAGCGGATACACCCGTCAACCCTGATCCCCCTAATGTTCATGTCGGAGGCATTATTAGTTTACCTCGGCGTCCCAAAGGAGGCAGTTTTGCCGCTAAAACCGATGAGGATATCCAACGCTTCAAAGAACAATTTAAAACCCTCGCTGATTTGTAT
>NZ_JBJUDF010000126.1:0-29714 GCF_046067725.1 Planktothrix sp. | reverse complement strand
TTACAAGGAACAAAAAATGGGAATCAGTTAAACTTAAATATCACCACTAAAATTGAGTTAGATACCCAAAAAACGAAAGAAACCTGGACGTTAACTTCAGATTCTTTGAATACAGGACGAGTCGTTTATCAAAAACAACCTTGTTTAGTGTCTCAAATTCGCTTTGCACCAGGAACTATAGCGCTACGCGCATACGTTAGGACAATTTTTAAAGGCAGCATCCACGCTAAAGAAGTAAAGACATAAATTCTCCCTAATTGCTGAGGAAATTAATGGATTAGAAACTGCACAAAAGTACGGACATAATATTATTATTTCCTTACAGGGATTATCTCTCTAATTGCTGAGGAAATTAATGGATTAGAAACTGCACAAAAGTACGGACATCATAATATTATGTCCGTACGGAGATTACTTGCCTAGTTGATTTCGTTGTTCTTCTGCTATTAGTTTTGCTTCTGTTTCAAAATTCCTGAACTGCCAACCCCCAACAAAATTACAAAACCCCTTTAGAACTCGGAATAGTATTCGCACGACGGAGATCAATTTCAACCGCCATTCTTAACGCTCTGGCAAAGGCTTTAAAACCAGCTTCAATAATATGATGGGAATTAATACCATCTAATTGACGTAAATGCAGCGTCATTTGACTATTATTAACAATCGCTACAAAAAATTCTCGAACTAATTGAGTATCATAAGTTCCGACTCGTTGGGTGGGAATTTCTAACTGATAAGTCAGATGAGGACGACCGGAAAAATCTAAAGCCACTTGAACTAACGCTTCATCTAAAGGAGCGATAAAATGCCCAAAGCGAATAATTCCTTTGCGATCGCCTAATGCTTTTGCTAAAGCTAAACCTAATGTAATTCCGACATCTTCATTCGTATGATGATCATCAATTTCAATATCTCCCGTCGCTTGAATGTCTAAATCAATTAACCCGTGAGACGAAATTTGATGTAACATATGATCTAAAAACGGAACCCCTGTAGACACATTACAGATGCCAGTTCCATCTAAATTAATCGTGACATTAACATCCGTTTCCCCCGTTTTTCGATGTACCGTTGCCATCCGAGGAAGAATCTCTAAATTAGAATTAGAACTATTAATAGAAGGGCGATCGCTAATTTGCATAATCAGGGAACAGGAAACAGCTTAACAGGGAACAGGGAACAGGAGGGAAATTGTAGGGTGCGTAAGCCATAGCGCACGCACCAACCGTCAACTACATTCCCATGATGCAATAACCCGAATCGACATACAGAATTTGGCCTGTAATGCCGCTGGATAAATCGCTACAGAGAAAGGCGGCTGCGTTACCCACTTCGGTTTGAGTGACAGTCCGTCTCAGGGGGGCCGTTTCTTCCACGTGATGGATCATATCTAAAATGCCACCGACGGCAGAAGACGCTAATGTCCGAATCGGGCCAGCCGAAATCCCATTCACCCGAACGCCCAATGGCCCTAACTCCGCCGCTAAATAACGAACATTCATTTCTAAGGCAGCTTTAGCGATGCCCATAACGTTGTAATTAGGGACTACCCGCACCCCACCCAGATATGTTAGGGTGACAATACTACCGCCTTGAGTCATCAAGGGTTTAGCAGCAGCACTCAGTTGTACTAATGAATAAGCACTAATATCCAGCGCTTTTGAAAATCCAGCGCGGGATACATTGCTAAAGTCTCCTGAAAGTTCCTCTTTGCCAGCAAAAGCCAGACAATGAATCAAGATGTCCAACCGTCCCCACTGGTCGCGGATCGCGGTAAAAAGCTCCTCGATTTGAGTATCGTTCTGGACATCACAGGGGAGAAATAAACTAGGGTTGAGGGGTTCAACCAACTCTTTGACCTTTTTTTCAAAACGACCTTTATCGTCAGGAAGGTAGGTCACTCCCAGATTAGCTCCAGCTTGGTGAAGCTGTTCGGCAATGCCCCACGCAATAGAGCGATTATTGGCAATGCCCGTAACAAGTGCGTTTTTTCCGTTCAAATTCAGCATAATAGACTATTCTATATGCAATTGGTATCCTTCTCAACGGCATTCACTTGCCCATCCCTCCCAGGGATGAAACATTGAGAAGACAATCATAGGTCAATTGAACAGACCAATGATTCAATTAGCGTAATTAGCGTAAACTGAAATACTGAAGAAATCTTAGGGCATTGTTAGTGCAAGGGATCGGGTCGTGACGTATGATAAACCGTTAGCAGAAGTGTTCCGCAACATCGGCGGAGGGGCATTTCCCCCCGTCGTGGAAAGCTTTGAACGGGGTAAGACGATCTTCTTTCCCGGCGATCCGGCGGAGCGCGTCTATGTTCTAATCAAAGGTGCGGTGAAACTATCCAGAGTCTATGAAGCTGGAGAAGAGATTACTGTTGCTTTACTTCGAGAAAATAGTGTATTTGGTGTTTTATCGTTAATTACAGGTCATCGGTCAGATCGGTTTTACCACGCCGTCGCCTTTACCTCGGTTGAACTGCTCTCGGTTCCCATTGAGCAAGTTGAGAAAGCGCTCAAAAGCGATCCGGAACTCCCGATGGTGATGTTACGAGGATTATCCTCTCGGATTTTACAAACAGAGATGATGATTGAAACCTTAGCGCATCGAGATATGGGATCGAGATTAGTTAGTTTTCTGTTAATTCTTTGTCGAGATTTTGGAGTCCCTGGTAAAGATGGGATTCGGATTGATTTAAAACTATCTCATCAAGCGATCGCAGAAGCCATCGGTTCAACGCGAGTGACTGTCACCCGTTTATTAGGAGATTTACGCCAAAAAAATATGATCTCAATTCATAAGAAAAAGATCACTGTTCATAATCCTGTTACCTTAAGTCAGCAATTTACTTAGTCGAGCCAGATTAATCCTTAACTTAATCCGTGAAATTTTTTAATCGGTTCAAATCCCTGATCCGGATTTGTCTATGGTTTTATAAATTATGACCGCAGGAATTATCCTGGTTATTTCTATCTTGATTTTGGGAGGCGTAATTGCCACAGTCAGCGATCGTCTGGGAACGAAAGTTGGAAAGGCTAGACTGAGTTTATTTAACTTACGTCCCCGTAACACTGCTATGCTGGTGACTATTGTAACAGGCAGTGTGCTTTCGGCATTGACATTAGGAATTTTATTTGCTTCTAGTAAACCTTTGCGTCGGGGTGTGTTTCAAATTGATCAAATTCAAACTCGACTCAATGATGCGCGCAAAGATTTAACTCGCGCTGAAGATGAAAAAAAACGGGTAGAAACGGATTTAGCAAAAGCTAAAGTCGAACTTAATACGGCGATGGCGCAGTTAAATACCATTAATCAATCGTTACAAACGGCTCAATCAAAAGCGATTCAAACCGCCGAAGAATTACAACGAACTCAAAATCAATTGGGAGAACTTCAGAAACAATTACAAGGAATTCAAGCAGAAAAAACAGCAACCGAAACTGACTTAAAACGCACAGAAAATCGTCTTCAACAGGTCTTTGAACAAAAAGAAAGTTTACAATCGGAAATTGCTAAATTAAAAACAGAACGAAAAAACTTGATTCAACAACGAGAACAAGTTAAAGCTCAAATTCAAGCTCGTGATCGAGAAATTGCTCAACGGTCTCAAGAAATGAAACAACAAGAGCAAGAAATTGAACAACAGGAAGAACGCATTACAGAACAAGATCAAATTATTGCTCAACGAGAATTTCGGCTGCAAGAATTGGAAATAGAACAGGAAAAATTAGAACAGCAGAAAAAAAAATTAACACAACAAATTCAACTGGTTGAACGAGATTTTCAACTCCTAAGAGAAGGCAGTGTTGTCTTAGAACGTGGGCAAGTTTTAGCCAGTGGATTAGTTCGGATTAATGATCCGAAAACGGCTTTACAAGCGATCAATACTCTCTTACAAACAGCGAATGAGAATGCGATTAATGCAGTACAATTAGGTAATAATAATGCTAATCAAGCTCAGGTCATTCAAATTACTAAAGTTGAAGTTGAAGAATTAATCAATCAAATTGATGATGGCAAAGATTATGTTGTCCAAGTGATTTCTGCCGCTAATTTTTTAGTCGGTGAAACTCAAGTTGCTGTTTTTACAAAAGCTGAACCGAATCGGTTATTATTTACAACAGGAGAAATTATTGCAGGGACAACCTTGAATCCTTCGACCTTATCGAATACTCAACTGCGAAAACAACTCCAACAACTCTTAGATGCGTCGAGTTTTAGAGCACGTTTTGTGGGAATTGTGGATGGAACAGTAGAAATTGGGAATGAAAGAATGGATACCTTAATTCGCTTTTTCCAACAATTGCAACAACATGATCAACCCTTAGAAATTCAAGCGGTAGCGGCTGAAGATGCTTATACAATCGGGCCATTACGCCTTGATTTATTAGCCCGTCGTAATGGAGAAGTGATTTTTAGTACCCGATACCAAGAACCCTTGAATAACCTCAATCAATGGCAAAATCCACTTTCTCCAAAACAAAATAATTTAGATAATTCTACCTCTCAATTCAATTCTACTGAACAGGATAAAAAAGAAGATGATTTTAGGTTTTGATCCCGGTCGAGAAAAATGTGGAATGGCGGTGATGAGTCCAGATTCCCAATTATATTATCATCAGGTGATTTTAGCATCAGATGTTCCATCAACGATTCAATCTCTGTGTCAACGCTTTGCAATTGAAAAGGTGGTGATGGGAGATCAAACCACGTCTAAACTGTGGAAACAAAAACTCAGTGAAATATTGCCGAACTCTTTATCAATTATTCAAGTTAATGAACGATATTCTACCTTAGAAGCACGCGATCGCTATTGGCAACTTTATCCCCCCCAAGGGTTAACTCGTTTAATCCCCAAAGGAATGCGAACTCCACCCCGTCCCATTGATGATATTGTTGCCATTGTGTTAATTGAACGGTATTTAAACCAGAATTAAGAAATTAGAGAATATTTCCTAATTTTTATAAATCTCCCGCATTAACCACAACGCCCCAACAATACCCACGAAATGAGCAACAATGGTGTGAGTATTCGCTAGAACTACAAAAAAATCAACGGGTTGAATAAAATCTTGCAGGTTGACAGAAGTAGCTAAAAATCCACGGGGTTGAGAAATTGCTTTTGCTAATAAAATTCCATTGATGGCTTCTGATGCGACTAACGTGACCGCCATTCCAATCAAGTTACTCGTCAAACCCAGACGAATTTGCTTCATGGTTTCTGCGCGACTAGGGCGAGACATTCCCGGTGCTTTCAATCGCCGTGATAAACGAGTATAACGAAACGCTTGAAAAATACTAAACCCTAAAATCCCCAGTCCAATAAAAGCAAACACTAAACCGCCACCGATACCCGGTGTTGTACCGGGTTTTCCTGCTGCTGGGCCAAAGACCGCAATGGCAAAAAGCTGAATAATCGCAGAAACGACGGCTAATATCAATTGCGTCCAAAAGCAAAACCAGCCTGTGGTACGAAGGGCAAAGGCCACCCGTTGAATCGCATTAGAAGTTGGTGAAGAGTCAGATGGATAGGACATTGTTGATACAATCAGACGCTAAAATCTTAATGAATGCGCTTAAAACCCAAGGAACTCAAGCATGAATCAACCACAACCGACCACAACCCCCAATCTCAATGAACCCAAATTTGGTTTCAATCAATATGCTGAACGGTTAAATGGTCGAGCCGCCATGATTGGTTTCTTGATCACTTTGGCAATTGAGTATTTTAGTGGACAGGGTTTGTTATCTTGGCTAGGGTTGAGTTAATTGTAGCGAAGACTGTCAACAGTTGACCGTTAATTACAGCCCGTTGTGATTTGTGATCTGTCTTCCGTTCAGGAGTCAAGGGGAATTAAGGTTATAAACTTTTAATTTCTGATCACTCTATGAACGGATGACAACTGGCTCAACAGGCGGTAAAATTCAGCCAAAGTCTAAATATTGAGTTAAATTAGGATTAAATGAACTCTCACGTGAAGAAGATTATAGGATGATGCTGTCGGCTCCTAATCCGACAAATTGCATTAAAGTTAACAAGATTAAAATTTAGAGTAAAACTGTGATGAATGCTTTATGGCCGCGTGTTTTAAGGTCTGCGTATCGTCGAGAACCCATTGTTAGTTTTGTCGTAACGGTTGGAACCGTTGATGCTATTATTGGTGGGGTCAGTTCCAGTTTATCATTATTAAGTTTTGGGCTCTCCAGTGTGGCGGTAATTCTGGTTCTGCGTTGGTGGATGTTGCAACGATCTAAAATCGAACAATCTGAAACCGCACCAGAATATATTCTCCCTCCGAGTTCTTCCAGAGTCCCTCTACCCCAACTCACCCAGGAGTTACGTTCAAAAAAACCGAAAAGACCCAGTTTCTAAGCCTTTTTAATCCATTCAGAATCAGGATCACGGAATATGGATGCTGTGATTACAGATGAACGCTTAAAAATTGGTGATGTTGCCACCCGGAGTGGCTTATCTGTGAAGACGGTTCGCTATTATGAAGATATTGGTTTATTAGCCCCCACCGTTGAACGTTCAGACTCCGGGTATCGACTGTTTGCTCCCTCGGTGATTAATCGTTTAGCCTTTGTTAAACGGGCTCAATCTTTAGGTTTAAGTTTAAGTGAAATTCGACAAATTTTAAATATTAGTGATCGGGGTGAACTTCCCTGCGATGAAGTTAAGCAACATTTGGCTCTAAAAGTTGAAGCAATTAATCAGCAAATTAACGCCTTAGAACTCTTAAAAAGCGAGTTGCAGCAATTATTAAATCATTGGCAAGATCATCCCTCAGTCGCCCTGGCGAATACAACGATTTGCCCTAATATCCAAGGAGATTGTTGAGCAAAAAAAGAGGGAAGGCGTTTTTTTGTCCTTCCCATCGTTTTGTGTTTGATTGAGTTTGTTTCTGAGGGTTTGCCGTTGTTTTTTCAGTTGTCGTGCCCTCGCCGAACCTCCTTTTCCTTTAATATTTCTGCCTTGGGAACGGGGAGATTCCCAACGTTTTAGTTGTTGTGCCATTTTCCCTATATTTTTTGATAAGACTAATTGATTATAGATCAATTTCTCGGTTCGTGTCAAGTGCAAAAGTCAGTAATCTTTAAAGATCCGGCTGTGCGATCGCAACTGTTCAAAACAATTGATCACAAGCCTTCTCTATCCTTTCGGGCTCGGTTTTAAACCTTGCTATTTTTTCAAAACTTAATATTGACGCTTCAATTCTTAACATTAAATTTTTAATTCGTAATTCGTAATTCTTAATTCTTAATTATTTTCCTTCGATTCTTAATACTTTATTTAGGAATTTATACTCCTCAAATATGATAAAAAAGAATCATTGTTCTTATAAGTTTTAGCAAGAGGAGCAGGGATCAGTGCTTGATGTGTATATCGTTTCAGCAGTCCGCACCCCCCTCGGTCGTTTTGGCGGTTCCTTAGCAGGTTTTTCCCCCTCCGATCTCGGCGCTCATGTCATCAAAGCTGTATTGGAACGTGGAGGAGTTCCCAGCGATGCCTTAGACCTCTACATTTTCGGAAACGTGCTTCGCGCCGGACAGGGACAACTTATTCCTCGCCAAGCCGCGCTCAAAGCCGGAATTCCGGCTCATGTTGATGGCTATGCAGTCGATATGGTCTGTTCTTCGGGTATGATCAGCATGATCAACGCAGCAACAGCCATTCGGGCAGGAGAAGCCGATCTCGTCTTAGCCGGAGGCATGGAATCAATGTCTCAAACCGGATTTTATCTCTCCCAACGAGCGAGATGGGGTTATAAATTCCTCATGGGAGCACCGGAGCAGTTAGTCGATATTCTGCTTTATGACGGGTTAACTGACCCCACCACCGGAGAGGGAATGGGAGATGAAACCGAACGAGTCGCCACCGAACATGGGTTCACCCGGCAAAATGTCGATGAAGTGGCGTTTTATTCTCACAAACGCGCCCACGAAGCGACTCAACGGGGAACGTTTAAAGCGGAAATCGCCCCGATAGAAATTGTTAGTAAAAAAGGCACACAAATTATTGATCAAGACGAAGGAATTCGCCCAGAAACAACCTTAGAAAGTTTAGGAAAATTACGTCCAGCGTTTAGCAAAGAAGGCATATTAACGGCTGGAAATAGTAGTCAAATTTCCGATGGGGCTGCTGCTGTAGTTTTAGCCAGTTCTCAAGCGGTGGAAAAATACGGTTTAACACCCTTAGCGAAATTGATTTCAGGAACTTGGGCGGGAGGAGAAACTTGGCGATTTACTGAAATTCCGGTACTCGCCACCCAGAAACTTCTGACTAAATTGAATATGACAATTACTGATTTTGATTTAATTGAGAATAATGAAGCCTTTGCCGTCAGTAGTTGCTTATTCAATCAAATGTTAGGCGTTCCCTTTGACAAAATGAATGTTAATGGTGGTGCAATTGCCCTTGGACATCCCATTGGCGCATCAGGAACTCGAATTATTGTCACCTTGCTGAATGCCTTAAAAGAGCAGGATAAAACCCTGGGATTAGCGGCTTTATGTCATGGAACCGGAGGCGGAACAGCCTTAGCACTTGAACGAGTTTAAATCATTTCAACATCAAGACGAATCACTTAAATTGGAGTCAACAGTATGGTTTCTTTAGGTTTAGAAGATAAAGTCATTTTTGTAACGGGTGGCGGTCGAGGCATTGGAGCAACAATTGTTTCATTATTAACTGAATTAGGAGCAAAAGTCGCGTTTGTAGATATTAATATTCCCGATGATCATCCGGCTGCTTTTGCAACGAAAGCCGATGTTACCAATTTAGAAGAAATGGAAGCCGTTGGTTTAGAAATTGCAGAAAAATTAGGGCCGGTTTATGGAGTGGTTGCTAACGCTGGTATTACCCGTGATAACTTTTTTGGTAAACTGTCTCCCGCCGATTGGGATGCGGTAATTAATGTTAATTTAAAAGGGGTTGTTAATACAATTAAACCCTTTGTTTCGGGAATGTATGAACAAAAAGCTGGGTCAATTATTGCGATTAGTTCAATTTCAGGCGATCGCGGTAATGCAGGTCAAACGAATTATGCCGCAACCAAAGCCGCTGTAATTGGTTTAGTTAAATCTTTAGCACGAGAAGCGGCGCGTTATAATGTTCGGGCAAATGCGATCGCCCCAGGATTTATTAATACTGAAATGACGAAAGTTATCCCTGATACTGTTAAGGAAAAAATAGTCGCAGAAATTCCTTTCCGTCGCTTTGGAGAACCGGAAGATATTGCTTGGGCTTGTGCATTTCTATTATCTCCAGTTGCTAGTAGTTATGTCACAGGAGAAGTTTTGCGGGTAAATGGAGCCCATCACACTTAAAGATTAATCAAGAAAGTGGAACAGGCATCTTGCCTGTTTTATACCAGTTTTGTTTGATTCAAGGAAATCATTAAAAACTCCTCCCGTCTTCAAGGAAAGGGTGGGTGGAGTTGTTCTTCGACAATTGAATTTATGGTGAACAAGATGGACAAAGAAACAGCAACTTGGAATGATTTAACCGCTAATTGGGTGAATGCCTGGACAGATGCAGGAACTCAAATTTGGAAAGCTTGGTTTAATCAAATGGGAGTTGTAACCGCAGAAAACGGAAATACTGAAACCAAACCCGATATGACCGTTTTAAGCGAACGGTTTACACAGAATCAACAATTATTAATGCGTTTTCTCAAGCTATCTTTTGATGCTTGGAAAGAGATTTTACCCCAAGTTCAAGCCGGAGAAGATTGGCAAAAAACCTTAACGAATTATACTGAACAAATTCGCAAACAGTTAAATGATTTTTCCCAAGCCAATCTAAAAATTAATCAAGATACCAATCAACTGTGGCAATTATATTCTCAACAAATCCAAAAGTTTAATCAAGTTTGGATGGCTTATATTGAGTCTTCCCTCGGCCCCTTAAATCAAACTTGGACGGGAAATAGCCAACCTTGGATCGAACTCAATAATCTGTATTGGGAAATGTTCTATCAACCCACCTTTGGTAATTTTTTGCAAAGTCCGACCCTGGGAATTACACGGGAATTTAATAATAAAATTCTCAAAGGATTTGATCAATGGACAAATCTCTATCGGGCTAGTAGCAATTATCAAATTTTATTATCCGATATTCAAGTGAAATCCTTTGAAGCCTTAATTCAAAAGTTAGTTGAATTAGCAGAAAAAGGTGAACCCGTTACCGACTGGCGCAAATTCCAAGACCTCTGGAGTATCGTTTCGGACGATATTTTTGAGAAGACATTTATGTCAGAAGAAAATCTCAAAGTTCATGGAGATTTTCTCAATGCTTTAAATGCCTATCGTATTCAACAACAAGAATTAATGGAATCTTGGATGAAAGCGATGAATATGCCCTCCCGCAGCGAAGTGGATGAAATTCACAAAACGGTTTATGAACTGCGGAAAGAAGTTAAACGCTTGAAAAAAACCTTGGCAAAATATGAGTCAGAAAGTTAACCCTTGACCCGTTTCCTTAACAGATTTTAACAGGCAAGATGCTTGTTCCACAAACTCTACACCCTAATTCAGCTTATGTTACCTTTTTTAACTCAATTAAGCTTGGAAGACACCACCCACGAATATGTGGAATTAACCCAAAAACTCGTAAAAGGCATGGAAAATTTAAGCCGTTTACGGGAAGAAGATATTGAAGTGGGATTTTCTCCGAAAGAAGCGGTTTATAAGGAAGATAAAGTGATTTTATATCGCTTTAAATCCCCCGTAGAAAAACCGTTTCAAATTCCGGTTTTAATTGTTTATGCCTTAGTTAACCGTCCGTTTATGGTTGACTTACAGGAAGATCGATCCTTAGTTGCTAATTTGTTAAAATTGGGATTAGATGTTTACTTACTAGATTGGGGATATCCGACCCGTGCCGATCGCTGGTTAACCTTGGATGACTACTTAAATGGTTATCTCGATAACTGCGTTGATTTTATTTGTAAAACCCATCAATTAGACCAAATTAATTTGTTAGGAATTTGCCAAGGTGGAACCTTTAGTTTGTGTTATAGTTCCATGCACCCGGAGAAGGTGAAGAACTTAATTGTCATGGTGACTCCCGTTGATTTTCAGATGAAAAATACCCTGTTAAATATGCGCGGAGGTTGTACCCTGGGTTCTGATGCTTTGGATGTCGATTTAATGATTGATGCGATGGGAAATGTTCCGGGGGATTTCCTGAATTTAGAATTTCTCATGCTCAAACCGTTACAGTTAGGATATCAGAAATATTTGGATTTACCGGATATTATGAGCAGTCAAGATAAATTGCTCAATTTTATGCGGATGGAGAAATGGATTTTTGATAGTCCAGATCAAGCAGGAGAAGCTTATCGGCAATTTTTGAAAGATTTCTATCAAGGCAATAAACTCATTAAGGGTGAAGTGGTAATTGGTGAAAAACCAGTTAATTTGAAAGCGGTAACAATGCCTGTTTTAAATCTGTATGCTGACAAGGATCATTTAGTTGATCCGTCCTCTTCTATCGCTTTAAAACAGTATGTCGGTAGTAAAGATTATACCGTACAATCCTTCCCCGTCGGACATATTGGAATGTATGTCAGTGGGAAGGTACAACGGGATTTACCCCCCACAATTTCCAATTGGTTAAAAGCCAGAAGTTAGCAGAATTTGATCTCCATAAACCCCACATAGAGACGTTCCCTGGAGCGTCTCTATACAATATGGATGTGTAGCAAACATTTAAAGATTTCATATTAAGAATTATGGATTAGGAATTACGATTCTTAATTCTTAAAAAGATTATTTCATTAATATTCATGATTGATAAGTGATCAATATTGGGCTCATCAACGACAACAAAACATTAAAAAATCTAATCTTAAAAGTTCATCAGGAACTTTTTTTTAATTCAAACCAAGTTAGACTAAATTCATGTTAAAAGTAGCAACTTGAGAAGTCAAACAGAGATTTTTCCTGTTAGTCTATGGGTAATTTCACTGTTGCAAAATTTAACAATTGAGTATCAAATTAATCTCATAAAAATGCTCGTATGCCAACCCTTTCTAGTCAATCTTTCTCCCATACTTCTCACTATCATCCTCCCATGAGGATTGTTGCCCTTGGAGATAGTGTCATTTATGGATTTGGTGATCCGGTTGGTGGTGGCTGGGTAGAACGTTTACGTCGCCATTGGATGTCTCCAGGGTATACCGGTCATGCTCTGTATAATTTAGGACAACGAGGAAACGGCGTCGCTCAAGTTTCTCTACAATTGGAAAAAGAATGGAGTCACCGCAAAGCATGGCACAACCGTCTACCGGAATTAATGATACTTTCGGTAGGAGTCAATGATTCCCCCAGGTTAGGACAAGCTCATGGACGGGGTTTTACAGAATTTGAACAATTTCACATCCAACTCAATCATTTATTAGATCAGGCGGTGAATCTATGTCCTGTTTTATTTGTGGGAATGATACCTGTGGATGAAAGTAAGATGCCATTTCTGAATTATTTCTATTATAATCACGCTGACCAATATCGTTACAAACAAGCCACTAAATTAGCTTGTGAACAGCGTCAAATTCCCTATCTCGATATTTTTGATCTGTGGTTAAAACGCGGAGAACATTGGCTACGACTCCACTTAAGCACCGATGGTCTTCATCCCAATGTCCGAGGGTATCAAGCTTTATTACAGGATATTCTTAACTGGGAACCGATGTCTGATCTTTATGCTGATCTGCCCATTTGGGAAACCAGAGCTTAACTTGACACTCCCCCGTCGAGCGCGCAAGCTTGACGGGGGAGTGTCAATGGTTTCCTTACTTCTGTAGAGACAAAGGCAGATTTTTGATGTTAAAGGTAACAAAGATGGCGATCGCTACTGCCTATTTTGGGGTTCGTTCTCAAATAATCATCCACCCAATCACACGCTCGATCAATCAAGTTATCTAAATCCAGATTCCACATAATTAAGGTTTTGTCCCGACTGGCTGACACTAACACATGACCATCGGGACTAAAGCTCACCCCCATGACACTATCCCGATGTCCCACTAAGGTTTTGAGTAATGTGCCGTCCTGACGACACCACAGCTTCACCGTCCCATCAAAACTAGCCGACGCGATTAACTGACTATCAGGACTAAACACCACACTGGTCACACTATCACTTGATCCCTTTAAGAAGGTTTTGAGATAGTTTCCTTGGCTATCCCACAGTTTAACCGTATTGTCGTATCCAGCCGATGCCATCACTTGACCATCCCGGCTGAAACTAACACCGAGAACATAACCTTGATTCGCCATAATGGTTTTTAACAACCTTCCCTGACGATTCCACAGTTTAATCGTCCCATCCTCACTCGCGGTGGCGATGATTTCACCGTTGGGGCTAAAAGCCACACTATTCACCCAAAAATCATGTCCGATTAAAGTGTATAATAAATCGCCTTGAAGGTTCCACAATTTCACCGTTCGATCCTTACTGGCCGTTGCAATCATTTCTCCATCAGGACTAAAGGTAATACTCATAATGCTGTTGTTATGAGCTATCCAACTATTCAGTAGTTTAATCGATTCAACCGAAACCTTTTTCTTCTCAAGGGGTAAGGCTATTTTCTCAGCATTAACCGTCCCAAAAATACCCTGAAAGTTCCGCCATTTGAACAACCCACCTTGAGGATGTTCAGCAAGATCTGAATCCTGAGTCAGTTTCCACAATTTCACAGTACGGTCATAACTCGCCGTTGCCAACAGTTCACCATCGGGGCTAAAACTCACCGCCGACACCCGATCTTGATGACCGGTTAACGTCGTTAATAACGCTCCTGTTCGGCTCCACAACTTCACGGTTTTATCCTGACTGGCAGAGGCAAACATTTCTCCACTAGGGCTAAAACTCACCCCTAACGCCCGACCTTGATGTCCGGTGAGGGTTTTCAGAGGAATTCGATCCAGATTCCACAGTTTCACCGTTTTGTCATAACTCGAAGAAGCTAAAGTTTTACCATCGGGGGAAAACTGCACATTTGTCACTTTATCCCCGTGTCCTTGCCATTGATTTAATAACCTTCCGTCCACCGTCCATAAATCAATACTCTTATCATCAGTGGAAGTCGCCAAACGTTGACTATCGGGAGAAAAACTTAACCCATAGACCCTGGAACTATCACCTTTTAAGGTTTTTAAAAGTTGACCGCGACGAGTCCACAGTTTCACCGTTTGATCTTGTCCAACCGTTGCAATCCATTCGCCATTAGGAGAAAATCGGACTTTATAGACGGTTTCTTCAGAATCCTGGCTATGGTCTAAATTGTAAAGAATCGTTCCCTGCAAATCCAGTATTTTCACGGTTCCATCCGTAAGGGCGATGGCTAATACTTCTCCATTGGGACTAAACACCACTGATGTTAAGGGGGCTGAACTCGGAATTGTCCGCAATAATTGTCCCTCGCGAGCCCATAATTTTAATTGACCATCTTCTGACACCGAAGCAATTAAATCACCATCAGGTGAAAAAGTAACGGCGGAAACGCTTTTACGATGACCCTTCAGGGTTAACGGGATCACCCGTTCAGAAGTTCGTAAAACCCTCTGTAACGGCCAAAGTTTCACGGTTCCATCTTGGGACGCAGAAGCGAGTAATTGACCATCGGGACTAAAACTAACACTGGTAACACTGGCGGTATGACCCACTAAGGTTGTCAAAAGTTGACCATTCGGTGTCCACAACTTCACGGTTTTATCAAAACTTGCAGATGCAATCGTGTTACCGTCAGGACTCAAGGAAACATCCCAAGCCACATCTTGATGTCCTTCTAAACGGTTCCGTTCTCCTATTCCATAGACTGCCTGTTGTAAGGTAGCCGCAATGCGAGTTTCCATTGTTGTTAGTTCAGGGTTTCCGGGTGTTTTAGCTTTTAACTGTTGAAATTGTCGAGCCGCCCTTAAACTTTCCATTAAGGCATCAAATTTATATTCAGAAAAAAACAAGGCTTCGGAAGATGCGGTTAAGGTGGCTAAATTCGCCAGTTGCTTTTGTTCTTCGGCTCGTCGTTCTTGATGGGTGGCAACTTTTGCGGTAAAACCAAATAACACAGCAACAACCATTGATACTCCTAAGCACTGCTGTAACAGTTTATTGCGCTGTAACAGTTGGTCTCGACTCATTTTTTCTAAAGCCGCTTCCGCTTGCTGTTTTTCGGCTTTTACTTGGTGTAAAGTGGCACGAATTTCTTGCTGGCGTTTTTGTTCCTGAATGGCATATCGCTGCCGAATTGGTAAGACTAAATAATCATGGAGTAATTGATATCGATCATCCGGTTCCTCTCGCCTTCGCAACAGTAAACCGGATTCTAATATTACATCAATAAAGGCTTCGGATTCGTCCTGATGGGAATTTTGGGATGTTTTTACTATTCCCTGTTCCTTTCTGATCACAGTCAGTAATTCGGCTTTGGTTTTAATCGGACGAGTAAATCTTTCGTCGGTTAGCGCAAATAAAACTTCCCAAGCGGCTGCTTCGTTTTCTTGACCACAATCTTGAATTACCTGTTCAATCGAATGTTTAATTAATTCAGCTTTGGGATTAATTCCTAATTTTTGATAAGCTTCTAAGGTGGTGATTCCATGTTTTCCTTCTTCTTGAAGTTGAGCCCCAACGACTTGTAATTCAATGGGTCGCACTTCATGGCGTTCATCGGCTAAATCGGTTACTAAAGCATTAATTAAAGCGGGTTCTAATCTTAATTTAGCTCGTTGGGTTAATCGTTCAATCACCGTTTTTGCTTCCGCTAACGTAAAATCTCGCAAATGATAGCGGTTTTTTTTGTCCAAAATATTATTATTAATCGCTTCTAAGTTTAATAAATAATCACACTCTAAAAGATAATGCAGGTAATCTTCTCGGAGAGAAAAAACGATTTTGACAAAAGGTAAATCTAAGCAGAGTTTCAAAAATTCATAAAATATTTTTCTTTTTTCTTGATGATTGGAGACAAAAAAGAATTCTTCAAATTGATCAAAAATTAAAACTGTAATTAAATTGAGATCCGCATTATTCTTGAGTTGCGTTAACAAGAACGAAGCGGGATTCAGAATTAAAGAATTAACGATTTCTGCATTTTTATTGCAGACACTTTTTGCAGAAATTGAAGATTGATTCATCACATTGAACCACAGGGTTCTCAGGGATTCATCGGTTTGTTTCAAAGAACCACAATTCTGTAACCCATGAGCTAAACTTATTTCTAATTCTCTCCCCCAGTCAGTATAACTTTGAATCACTACGGGTAAACAATCTCTAGCACTAATGGCTGTATTTTTTAAGGCGGGAACTAAACCGGCATTCACTAAAGAACTTTTACCAACACCTGAGCGACCATGAATAATAATCAATTTGTGATCATCCCGACTTAATCGATGCAGCAAATTCTGAATATCATGTTGACGACAAGATGCCATCATTTCTTCGGCAATAGTCACCAGATTTTCCTGTTGCAAACTAGAGGGATTAATCGCTTGTTTCGGCGATTGCAGTTGGGCTGCCCCAATAAAGGCACGAAAGCCATATTGATGCTCAATTTCTCTTTGCTTTTTCTTAATTGTAAAGGCTTGACGGTACTTGCGTTGATGATAGTAAATAGTCCGTAACTCGGCTAAAATATCCAGATATAATTGTGGGTTATATTGCGGTTTGACTTGCTCTAAAGCCAATTCTAATTCCTGTTGCGCTTGTTGCCATTCTCCTTGATGTTGATAACAGCGTGCTAATAATAATAAACATTGTCCTCGATGGGCGGTTTGATTCGATTCTGGTAAAATGGTTAAAGCCAATTGTGCTAAGGTTAAAGCTTGATTCCATTGACTTTGTTGTAAAGCCACCTCTGCCATGAACGAATAATCTTGAGCTAATTGGCTGGCGGTTCCATAAACTAAGTGCATCTTTAACCCAGAAAAAGCTAATTGTTGTAACTCATCCCATAATTTTAAACCTTGTAAAACTTCCCCTAAATGGGAGAGAACTCCAGATACTAAATCCGGGCGCCCGGCTTGTTCAAAAATGTGTTGACTTTGTTGAAAATAGCTTTTGGCTTCCTGTAAGAAAATGGTTTTAAGACCCGGATTTCGAGCCGCTTGAATACAATAGGTTAAGGCAATATGAAACAGCACAATTCCCTGACGGTTGAGGGTTGAATGTTGATGATGGAAAGTTGACCAACCCCCTAGTTCTTTCTGAAGATGTTCATGTTGCAATAGAGCTAAAGCTTGTTGATAATGTTGGCGGGCAATTTCGCTTTGGTCATTCCCATCACAATCTTGACCGAAAATAAACTCACGACAAGCTTCTAATGCTGGGTACAATTCATAACCTTGATTGTCTAAATCTTGCCAATGGAGTTCGAGTTCTCGTCGTCGGCTTGAACCTTGGGCAAAATCAGAAGGATGATGGCGAAAGGCTAAAGATTTAAACACCTCTTGAGTATCCGGTTCCCAAGCTTTGATTTTGAGTTCAGCTAAGGTAAAAAGAGTATTGGCTTGTAATTTTAAATAATCGAATAATTCCGGTATTGCTAATTGAAATTTAATCGTTGCAGCCGCCCAACTTTTGAAATCTGGTGCTAAACGAATCAGTTGAGTCGCAAGCTCATCTGTAATCCATAAAATCATCGGGAAATTAAATTGTTTACGAAATTCATCCCGCATTTGATTAGTTGAACTAAGAATTCCATCGAGATTTTCCACCGCTTCTAACCCTAGAATCATCAGTGCAGAGGGCAAATGGGTTTGAGCATAGTCGAATAATGCCGTATAGAGACTGGTGGTTTGAGGAGATAGGATTAACGATTCAATTGTAATTTCAGAATCCTTTTGTACCGTTTGAAACACTTGTTGTCTCAGTTGACTGGAATTACATCGAACTAACACCAAGGAAAACTGTCCTTGAGATAAGGAAACAGAACGTAACAAGCGATTCAAACTTCGTTTGTTAACAGACGCAACTGTTTCGCTCTCAAATAATTGATCCATAGGTAGATTGCACATTGGGGATAGATACATTATATAAATTCGCCGGGGGATTTAACAAATAAAATAGATATTTTTTGAACTGAAAAAATCCCTAAATTTATTTTCTAGTCTTTTAAGTATTACACGGAGTTATAACTGCGCTCATTCTGTATTCCTACTGAGAAATCCATCAATCCTATTCACCTGAGAAAGTTCAATTCTTGCTGCGGTAGAATCTGATGTTTCTGATTGTATAATAAAAAGTTTGTTTGCACGCTTCTGTGGAGATTGTGATCATGCCAATTTGCAAGCAGCAAGAAATATTAGAAATCAAGGTATGGCGGAACTTGCCAAAATCTACTCAATTAATATAATAAGTTGTCACTAGGCTAATTTTGTGAGTAGGAACCCAAACCGGGATATTAAGAGCGAAATCTCTTAAAAATTCCACGAATGAGCGCGTAGCGGAGTCGTGGGAGTGTCAAACTCTCCGGTCTGAAGACACCCTCGATTCTGCAGACAGAATTCGTTCTCGTTTCCACACTCCCACGGGGTTTTTATAAGACCAAGATGGGAGTTTGAAAACTCAGCCGCGTCTTCAGACCTGAGAGTGTCAAGAGAGACGCCCCTATCCAGCGTGTCTCTACAAAGAGTTAAATGATCTGAAATCTCGGTTTGAAGACCTCCACCACACCGCTTTAGCGATGAGCGGTGAGACTGTTAAATTGACTACTTTCCATTAAAGCGGGATTAATCCCAAACCAACGACCTTCTTGATCTCGATATTCAAATACAAACATACTCCGAAGTAAGGTTTGACATTCATCTTCTCCCGTGACTTTTTGCGTTTTTACTACCTGTAATAATAATTCCCATTCTTCAGCGTTAATCGCTCCTAAAATATCATCTCGATATTCTTGAATCACTTGCTCTAAACAAGACCGAGTAAAGGGAGGATCTTCTTGTTGTAAACAACTATACATCAACATCAATAAACGTCGAATGTGACCCCCACTAATCCTACACAATCGATCCAAGGTTTCAGGACTATCAAATAAAACATTAATCCGAGATAAACGTTCTTCCGGTGACAGGTGGGGAAAGGCTCGCGCTAACACCATTTGTTGTAACTTAATCATCCCACTGGGATTATTGCTTCCATCCCGAAGACGGACGGGAACCATTGGTAACACTTTGGGTTTTACTCCAAATCGACTGGAGAGCCGATCATAATCATTAGAAAACATTAAAGTTAAGGGGATGGTAAATACAACATGACAATTGAGACGTTTGAGTTGTTCACCGCGATCAACAAATAAATATTCAGGTTGCGTTCTTCCCCAAGGTTTCGGAGAACTATCAATCCGATCTAAATTATCAACAATAACGACAATTCCTTTTTTTCCCTTCGCTTGTAACGCCTGGTTTGCCCGTCCTAAAATTTCATCATTAATGGCATCTAAAATACTACTGGTGCGAGGTTCTAAATATTGCCGTAATTGAGAACGTAATTTGGGTGAATCTTTGGTTTTCGCACTAATTTTGGCAATGCCAACTGATAATTCGGCTTCTGCGGAAAGTTGAATGGGGGTTTGCATCAACTCGGAAATTTCTGTAAATAAATTGGCAAAATATCCAGGTTTAAGACGAATTTGAGCCGATTCTAAACTTTCACTCACCTGACGAGCAATCATTAATAACACATCGCTGATATCTACATCCGCCATATCCAAATTTTGGGAGGATTCAAAATAAACGACATGATAACCCTGACGCTCTAATAGATCTTTAAGACGAAACAATTCGGTTGATTTTCCACATCCAATATGACCACTAAATAATTGACAAGTGGGTTCATCATGGGATAGCAGAGTAATGGTTCGGCTTAATTCTCGAATAATATCGCTACCCCGTACCGAAGAAAAATCGATGTAGTATTCTCGATCTTGGGGGTTAGCCATGTCGATGGTTTTACTCGGATTACACGCTTTATAGAATCTACTTAAATCAAGCTCGATCACAATTAGACTCTTAACCTCTCTATCGATTTTATCGGTCAGTACCTCTATATAGTTTACTGATAGTAGCTCGTTTCAGGATGAGGGGGATCGGGGATCGGGGGAGACAGGGGACAGGGCAATACGGAAAAGTTTATAATCACTTCAGGAATTACTGATAACTGATGACTAATCTTCCATCTATTTCAAACCGTGAACTTTTGAGTCGCCGTCAGCAGTTACGACGTCAACGGCGTCTGAGATTAGTTCAAATTCTATGGCAAGCAATGGCGGTTAGTAGTTTGGCGGTAGGTTTATTTTGGCTGATTAATCAACCCATCTGGTTTATTCGTCAACCCGAACAAATCAACGTTGAAGGCAATCAATTGTTATCAGATCAAACCGTTCGTTCATTGCTTCGCCTCTCCTATCCTCAATCTTTGTGGAAAATTCAACCCCAGACTTTAGCACAAACCTTGGAATCAAAAAGCCAAATTGCCTCGGCTTCTGTGACTCGCCAGTTATTTCCACCGAGTTTAATGATTAAAATTCAAGAACGACAACCTGTTGCTGTCGCTTATCCGTCTTCAACTCTCTCCCAATCCACCGCCCATCAGCAAATTGGATGGTTAGATGCAAGTGGAGATTGGAGCCTGATCGAAAACTATACCGAATTAGAAAAATCTAAACAATTACCAACCTTAAAAGTCATTGGAAATGTTAACCAATATCAAGCTTACTGGTCACAACTTTATCAAGTCTTAAGTCGCAGTCCGGTGAAAATCCTGCAAATCAATTGGCAAGATTCGAGTAATGTCATTCTGGAGACAGAAATTGGTACCGTTCATATTGGGCCCTATAGTTCTAAATTTCCTGAGCAGTTGCGGGTGATTGATCGCATGAGAAATGTCCCACAACACATCGATAAAAGCCAAAAGATGTATTTTGATCTGAAGAATCCAAGTCAACCGCTCCTCCAGATGCGACCGGAAACCACCGCTCAACGGACTTCCTCAGAGGAGGAGTCTAGCTCTAACTAACAACCTGATTCCTTCAGGATCAATAACTCGGTCAAAGGACTTGGTTTCTCGACCAACTTACCCTATAGTAGTTGTGTTTCTGTGGTTTAAAGTTATAAAACCGTTATTCATCTACTTCCCCTATTAAAATGACAGTTAAGAATAATCTGGGGTCTACCCAAGGCAATTCTGATGCTGAAGGAAAAGCGAATCCCTGGTTGTCAGCAGATTCAGCCAATCCATTCTGTAGAAATGAACGAATAGTTAACCCTAATAATGATTCTAAAGATATGCCCCGTGAAGAATCTTGGAGTGGCGATATTATTCCCAGCAATGCTGCAAGGATCAAGGTCATTGGTGTTGGCGGCAGTGGCGGTAATGCTGTTAACCGCATGATTGACAGCCAGGTAACGGGTGTTGAGTTTTGGTCAGTGAATACCGATGCTCAAGCGTTAACTCTATCCAAAGCCCAAAAACGCCTGCAAGTCGGTCAGAAATTAACTAGGGGGTTAGGAGCAGGGGGAAACCCTGCCATTGGTCAAAAAGCGGCGGAAGAATCACGAGATGAAATTCACAATGCTTTAGAAGGAGCGGATTTAGTCTTTATTACTGCTGGATTGGGGGGCGGCACCGGAACCGGAGGCGCTCCGATTGTGGCAGAAGTGGCTAAAGAAATTGGCGCGTTAACCGTTGGGGTCGTTACTCGTCCTTTTACTTTTGAAGGTCGCCGTCGCATTTCTCAAGCGGAAGAGGGCATCGCGGCTTTACAATCCCGTGTGGATACCTTAATTGTGATTCCTAATAATAAATTATTATCGGTAATTAATGAACAAACCCCTGTTCAAGAAGCTTTTCGCTATGCCGATGATGTCTTACGTCAAGGGGTACAGGGAATTTCCGATATTATTACAATTCCAGGGTTAGTGAACGTGGATTTTGCCGATGTCCGGGCGGTGATGGCGGATGCGGGATCGGCTTTATTAGGCATTGGTATCGGTTCGGGGAAATCACGGGCACGAGAAGCGGCCGTTGCTGCGATCGCCTCTCCTTTATTAGAATCCTCTATTGATGGGGCGAAAGGCGTTGTCTTTAATATTACCGGGGGCACGGATTTAACCTTACATGAAGTTAATGCCGCCGCCGAAACCATCTATGAAGTGGTTGATCCCAATGCCAATATTATCTTTGGTGCGGTGATTGATGAACGAATGCAGGGAGAAGTGAAAATTACGGTCATTGCTACCGGATTTTCAGGAGAAAATAAACAAGCCATTCCCGTCGCCCGTGAAGTGAATGTACAACGGGGTAATAAGATTCCGGTCATTCCAGCCCCGGAAACTCCAATGCCCACAAACCCGCCTCAACCCGGATTAGATATTCCTGACTTTTTGCGGAAACGTCGTCCGCCACGTTAAGGGAGCCGGGGCACTTCGGCAAGCTCAGTGACCGCAGGGGGCGAAATTTCTGTTGCCTATAGCAAGATTGCCCATTCGTAATTCGTAATTCATAATTCGTAATTCGTAGATGACTATTCCTGTTGCTTTAACCATTGCTGGATCAGATAGTGGGGGTGGAGCCGGAATTCAGGCGGATTTAAGGACATTTGCCTTTCATTGTGTTCATGGAACCAGCGCCTTAACCTGTGTCACCGCTCAAAATACTTTGGGTGTAACACGGGTCGATGCTTTACCTCCTGATGCTGTAGTCGCCCAAATTCAAGCGGTAGTTACAGATATTGGTGTCCAAGCGGTAAAAACCGGAATGTTACTGAATGCTGAGATTATTACCGCCGTTGCTCAACAATTAGACCTCCTGAACTCAATCCCTATTGTTGTAGACCCAGTGATGGTTTCCCGCACAGGGGTACAGTTAATTGATGATCAGGCGGTAGCTACCTTGCGAAATCTGTTACTTCCCCAGGCGACTCTGGTGACACCCAATCGTTATGAAGCTCAACTGTTAAGTGGTTTAGAGATTCACTCCTTAGCAGATATGCAAGCCGCCGCCCAACGGATTTACCAGTTTGGGTCACAGGCTGTTTTAGTCAAAGGTGGGGGAATGTCCGGCGAATTACGAGGGGTAGATGTAGTGTTTGATGGCAACCAGTTCCACACTTTCAAAACTCAAAGGATTGATACATTTAATACTCATGGTACCGGTTGTACTCTGTCGGCTGCAATTGCAGCTAATCTCTGCCTTAACAAAGATATATTTTCTGCCATAGAACGGGGTAAGCTTTATGTAACGACTGCATTAGAACACTCCTTAAGTCTCGGTCAAGGACAAGGGCCAGTCGGACATTTCTATCCGTTGCTTTCCCCCATACCCAAACACTAAAACCGCAATCATCGAAAATTTTGGGTAGAAACCCCGTCCTTCTAGGACGGCTTTACATTAATTTGAACTGGGATTAGAATAACTAAAGCCACGATGACCTTAATTGACGGGTGAGATTCCCACTGGTGGGACGCTATAGTTAAAGGGCGTTTAACCGAAATGGTTGAACCGGTGTTGACACTCTAGTTCTAGCCCCCACAAGCAGAAACGATTAAGCGAGTGAGCGAAAAACGACTTAAAAGTAGGCTCAGACCCTTCGGGGCGAGAGAGTAGAGGCAATTGGCATCGCCTGTCCCACGACACTAGAACAAGCGTAAGAATGGTTTTGGGAGTTGTGGTTCGAGCAATGACCATCGGGTTATCTCCTTCTAAAGAATCCTCGCACTTATAGGGAGAGGTGTGTCAACGCTCCCCATCCTCTGAAGATTAACCGAACCATCCATCCCGAATCGATGCTTCTTTGCGCGAGTAATTATCAGCAAAAGAACGGTGACGATGGACGGTTTTCTGATCCAACTTCGACACATTATCCTCCATCGGTTCATAGGAATGACGAGGTACAACTTCTCTTGAAGGTTCTGGTGTGTTGCTCTCTTCTTTTACGGATATACTTTCTTCGGCAGATAAAGGCGTTGAGTGTCGCAACAAATCTCTTTGTACTGCGGCGATCGCTTGTCGGACGGCGGTTTTGACGGAAGCAGAAAACTCGGCTCGTCCACGTTTGAGTTGCTGCATCCAACCTTCTTTGCTGGAAGCATACAGGGGGGGTAAACGGTTGAGGGCGTAGGTTTCCACTTCAACCCGCTTAATATATTGGGACAGTTTGGCAGGGAGGGAAGCTAATTGACGCTTCGCTTCTTCCGTTACTAACTCTTCCATGACATTGTGATATTTACGGTTAGCACCCATAGCCATAGTCGTATTGATAGAATCTGATTCACTATTCAGTGTGGTCACGGAGATTCTCCTCTTGGATCTACTTTAACGATTTTGGAAGTTAATACGCTTCCCTAGAAAGATAGGAGAAAGGCATTGGGGAACAGAATTTCCGCGAAATGGTGATCCCATTCGGTGTGAATTTCAGATGATTTCAAAACTACCGATTAGGTTTCCGGGTTTTGAGAGGGCCTGAGAGTTATTAAATCTTCAATCTGCTTGAGATTGGGATCACCCGCTAAATAACCAATTCCTCGATGCAAATGTAAGCGGAATTGGGTGGCGAGGGTTTCTGGATCAGTTCCTAGTTGATCATTATGGCAACGTTGCTTCAGAGCTACAACTAACAAATCACACATCGCTCCCCCAAAGACTTGCCACGTCATTTCAACGTTACTATCGGTGGGGATGGGAACCGGGGACGGAAGGGTTGGCTCACAAAGTGAACGGCACAATGCCCAACGGCAAAGAATATTCCAATTCTCTATTTTAGTGATTCGTTTGAGTTTGGTAAGTTGCTCTTTCGCAGTTAGAGATAGGCGAATTCGCTCTACAGGAGGTTCCATTGTCATTCAATCTTAGGATTCAGGAAATCTACAGATTTCAAACCTATATATAGGAAATTGTATACTTAAATACGGAGAAAATGAAATCGGGGATGAGAATTTTTTTACAAAATCTTGATCGAATTTCAAGTTTTATGAAGTTTTGCTAAACAATTGTTAGAAGAAATAACCCGGTTCAATACGGGTTTGTCTTTGGGTTGGGTCGTATTTGAGTAAATACTCACGAGCGATCGCATCTTGTTCTCGTAAACTATTAACTTCCTTGTCCGCAATTTCCGTATCCGTTGATAGTAAAATCACTTGATGACTCGCGGCGGGAAAATACCGTTCAATTAAGTTCTGACGGTGGGAAGAATCTAACCGACCTAATGGGGTATCAATAGCAATGGGTAAATTTAACCCAGAAACCCTCGCTAACCCCCATAAAAACGCGATCGCTAACAGTTGTTTTTCTCCCGCAGAAAGGCGATGTTTCTCAACAGGTTGCCCTTGGGGGTCATACAGAGATAAACTAAAATCTTCCGTTTGAATCATGACTCGATGCACTAAGTCGGATTTATGTAATAAATAACGGAAACATTCTGTAACTTCTACTTCTAATTTATTCAGCTTTTTAAGAGTTAGTTTTTCCTTAAAAATTTTAAGGGTACTTTGCACTTTAGCAACGCTATCAATAATATGATTCGCATTTTTTCGATCAATGGTATTTTGACTATATTTTTCTAACTCTTTCTTGGATTTTTCATATTGACTTTGGCATTTTTTACAACGTTGCTCTCCTTCCTCAATAGCTGTTTCTAATTTCGTTAATTCTCCTTGAGCTTGGGAAACGTTTTCTAACAGTTGTTCATAAACCTCTGGAGGTGCAGCAACCGCTAATTGTTGTTCTAAACTAGAAATGACTTCTTCTGTCTTTTTTAAAGCTTCTAAAGTATTCTCAGAGGATTGAATTTGACTCGGTAGTTGATGCTCTAAAACAGTTTTTAAGTCCTGAAACACCTTTTCATCTATTCCTAAAAAAATTAGTTCTTGATTTTCAGCATCATCGGCAAATTTTTGATAATCATCTTTTAAATAGATTTTAATCTGGTCTAATTGCTTTTGGCTAATATTAAGTTTTTCTAAATATTGAAATAATCGCTGATCTCGTTCTTTAATAAAATCTTGGGCAACTTTTGCCTTTTGCCAATTTAATTCCTGTTCTCCTTGGCTTTGCGCTTGATTTAATAACGGAGTAATTAAATTTAATGGCAAATACTCAGAAGCTAATTTACCCAGCAGGTCACGATGTTGTTTGGCTTTTTCCCGTTCTTCTTTTAATTGTTGTTCAAGTTGACCTTGTTCTGAGGCTACTTTTCCCCCTTCTAATTTAAACCTTTCCTTGGCTTGATATAACTTTTTGCGGGCTATTCCGGCTTTTTCTTTCAGTTCTAACACGGTTTTTTCTGCGGTATCCCATTCTAATTTATAACCATTTAACTTATTCTCAATGGCTTCTAAATCTGCTAATTCTTTAGAGTCCGCTAACTGCTTTCGTTTACGGTTCGCTAGAATATCTAAATCTATCGCTAACCGTTCTGCTAATTCTAACCCTAATAAAGATTGAATGGCTTTAACAACAACGTTAGGCGGTTCTTCTAACTCGGCTAATTCTTTAACTTGTTCTCCATCAAATAAAAATAAATTAGAAATACCAATGGGAAAAAAATCTTCTATGCGTTCATCCCAGGTTTCTAACCATGCCGAGTCCGGCCAGTCATCGAGTAAGATTCCTAAAATATCTTTACCATTTTTCGGGTTTCTTGTCCAGCGACGTTTCACCCGAAATTGAACTTGCATATTTTTAACAATATGTTCAAATAACAATTCGACACTGGTTTCTTCATGGGGTAAAGTGTGTTTATTAACCGCTTGTTTGAGAAAGTCAGGATAACTTAAACTTCCCTTGGTTGAACATTGGGCTCGTTGTCCATAAAGAGCCAGACGCATGGCATCCATTAAGGTTGTTTTTCCACCGCCATTCATGCCTCCAAATAAGACAATGGGACTAACACCATTCTCATTAATTTTAGGTCGTAAATCAATCACTTGTTTCCCTCGATAGGGGCCAAAGTTTTCTACAGTTAATTCTAAGAAAAGCATACAAAATCAATGGTTTATTTCTATTATCTCTATCAGTGGAACAGGCATCTTTCCTGTTAATTTTTTAACGAAAAAAGTTAGAATAAAGGCATATACAGCTAACTTATTTTCTGCCTATTGCCTATTGCCTATTGCCTATTCTAACTCGGGTTTTGAAATTTCAAAGTTTCCCAACTTAACTGTTGAGGAGGGTCGGGGTTTTTCCCTTCAACCGCTTGCTTGACTTGTTCAATGCTTCCGGTTTTTGCCGCTTCTTTTAAATTACGTTCATAATGGGCATTATTAATGGCTTCCTCTTGCGGTCGAGAACTGGTTTCAAAACAACGTTCTAAATCATCATAAATACCAGTTCGTCTCGCCATTGTTTTATATTGACGTTCAGTATCGATGAGTTTTGCCATCAGTTCCATATACATTCCATCTCCTTGACTCAGTTCTTCTAACAGTTGCCATTCATCAGCACCGAGAACGCTATTTCCTGCTCCTAACCGGGGGTCTTCAAAGGGTTCTCCCATGACTTCTTCATAAATTTTAGGTAAACTATCATCAAATTCGTGTTTTTCTTCGAGCCAAATTCGTCGAATTTCGCTTAATTCTGCTATTGTAATTAAGGTGATATCTCGATATTCTTCGGGTGCTGTTTCCCTAATTTGTTGTTGGGCTTCTAATACCCGTCTTAACCAATGTTCTCGCCAATATTTAGTATATGGCCCCGGTATAGGTTCAACGGATATTTCTCCATCAACATTTCGTTCAAAGAGTTGAACAGTTCCAAATATTCGCCGAAAATCTCGTTTATCTCGATCATTTTGGATATCTAATTCTAAGCGAAGATCTACAAGAGGTTGTAACCATTCTTTTTCTTGATCATTTTGGATCATTGCGGTTAATGATTTATCACTATCCACCAAAGTACAAACCCAACATCCAAACCGAGAACTACCACAACTAGGGGTAGAAGTATCAACCACTAAGGGGCATTCATTATCGGCTGTTGCACCTCGATACATGGCAAATAATTCTTTATTATCCAAACCCCAAGGGTTTTCCCATTGCATTAAATACATCCAAACTTCATCAGTTCGCCAACTTTCAATGGGCGTATAAAGTAGAGAGCTTGGTAAATGAGGATGAGGACAAAGGTGATCACGAACTCGTTTTGTTTCCCGTTTAGCCATGATCATCGCACGGTTAGAGCTTTCTGTTTTGCGTGTTCCTAAAATTACAATAGCTTCACCATTTGACCGTACAACATCACGAATAAAACGGTTAGAAGGATCAATTTTTAAACGTCCAGTACACCATCTAAACCGATGACGGGGTGCAGGATAACCTTTCCCTATTAAACCTGCCCAATAAGTTTGTGTTACTTCAGGTGTTAACAAATGAGGTTCAATAGGAAGATTATTTTTATAAGCGACTAATTTCATTCTATTTAAAGAATTATTCACCCAAGCAGAAACAATAGGATTTTCTACCAAAGTATCTGTACTAATAACATAAATTTTCTTATTGAGCTTTTCAGGAGGAAGTGTGGCGATCGCATTCCAAATCAATTGTAAACTAGCTGTGCTGTCTTTACCTCCAGAATAGCCAATAACCCAGGGAATTTGATCTAAACAATATAAATCTTTAATTTCCTGAGTCAGACTTTCAAGATCATTGGCAAATTCATCAATATTTCGAGATGGGAATAAGGATATTTGTTGTTCAATAGCCATGCTGCGATCACCCTAATACAGTTTTAAAGATGTTGTTTCGATGCCACTGAATAGCATCAAGCCTTGGATAAAATTTTTCCATGTTAGGTAAAAATAAAGAATCTCCATTAAAATCTTTCATTGGTTTAGCATTTGGTGATATTTCTTGTAAATCTTGAGCTACAATAATTTTATAATCATTATCTATTGTAAACCAACCTCGATCAAATGCCCAATGATGATTTTTACAAAATGAAATACCATTATCAATTTTATTGTCATAGAATAAAGAGATAGGTTTGATATGGGATCCATCAACGATAGTTTGATTAATAGAACGAGTTACCTTTAAACCACAAAAAGCACATTTATAATCATAAATATGAACAATAGATTTTCTAAAGAAAGCATCTCTCAAAACTGATTTATAAATTCTGATCTTTTTCTCAATTAATTCCCCTAGCTGAGTTAGTTCTTGTTCAGATTCATCTTGCAAATATTGATTGACTCCTAAAATATCTTCTAATTCTTTTTGAGTATCATAAAACCAAACTGATATTAAAGTATCTACTAATTCTTTTCGGCTTTCTCCATTTTTGATAAATTCAAATAACTGATCATCTAAGGTTGCATATTCTACGGCTTGTTTCAACTTATTGATACTCTTAGGCTGAAATCCATCAAAATCAGATTTTAACTCTAAATGCCAGAATTGCTCTCGTTTTAAGTAAAAGAAAGGATAGTGTAACCCCCCTAAGTACGATTTATTACCTAAGAGTCGCCAATATTTGTTAAAGGTATTAATTAATTCATCTGATATGGTAATTTTGTTTTGCTCAATAATACCTTGTGCAATAAGATCAATAACAGATAACAACAAAATAGGTTTGTAAGGAGCATCACCTCGTTGACGACTATTACTTACTCTTAATTCAGAAAATCGTTTACAATAGTCTGCAAGAGTTTGTCTGCTGTTGGGTTGTGTACTGTCCATATTTTCCTCCTAACCGAAATTTAGATATA
>NZ_JBJUDF010000125.1:0-3039 GCF_046067725.1 Planktothrix sp. | reverse complement strand
GAGAGTCCTAATCCTGTGCCGCTATATTGACGGTTTGTAACAGAACTAGCGGAAGAAAAAGGTTTAAAAATTTGAGGATGTAAGTCTGGATGAATGCCAATTCCGGTATCTTTAACGGAGAAATTAATTTTAACTTTATCAGCATTCTCTGCCAAACTTGTCACTCTTAAAATAATAGTTCCAATTTCGGTAAATTTAATTGCATTACTAATAAGATTCAATAAAATTTGATGCAAACGTAAGGCATCTCCTTTAAGTTGTCGAGGTAAATAGCTATCAATCAAGACAATTAAATCTAAGTTCTTTTCTTCCGCTTTAACCGTTAATAAATCAATCACGGTTTCAATACAGGTATCTAAATCAAAATTCGCTATTGCTAAACGAGTTTCACCCGCTTCTAGTTTAGAAAAATCCAGAATTTCATTAATAACGGTCAATAAATGTTGAGCACTGCAATAAATCGTTGAGGTATAATCCCGTTGTTGAGGAGTCAGTTGAGTTTCTAATAGTAATTCAACCATTCCTAGAACGCCGTTCATCGGTGTGCGAATTTCATGGCTCATTTGAGCTAGAAAATGGGACTTCGATTGAGCGGATTGTAAAGCTGATTCTCGCTCTTTAATCAGTTCGCTAATCGGTGTTGTCGCTAAAATTAAACCTCCGATTTCATGGGGAGTTTTATACCAAGGTTGAATCACCCAACTCTGCTGTATTTTGGAGCCATTTTCCCGTTCCCAAGTATCTTCTAATTGAGAAACTGTTTCCCCTTGAAGTGCTTTTTGATGAGCTATCTTCCACTCTAATTTAAGATCAGGAAAAACTTCATAATGACTTTTCCCGAACAAGGATTGTCCTTGTAAATTATATTGCGATAGCCAAACTTTAGAATAAGCTAAATAGCGCATTTGGCTATCAAAAATAGCAATAGCTACGGGAAATTGAGAAATGATATCTCTCAGGGTAATCATCTTGTTTTCCCAGTGTAAGTTGGGAGCTTCTGCATAACCATTGAGCAGTAAACCCAAGGTTTCACCTTGAAGATTTAACCAAGGATTAATCTTCCAGTGAATGAACTCTTCTCCCCCATTGGGTGTGGACAGTAACTGTTGAAACTGGGCGGATTGTTTTGTTGTTAAAACAGATTCACAACGAGCTACAAAGTCTTCCTGTATCGAGGATGGAACACCAAGCTCTAAGTAATTTTTACCCCTAACATCATGACGTTGCCACCCATAACGTTTTGTTGCGCTTGCATTCCATTCTTGGATGCGGTAATCCACAGATAAACCAATAATTATACAGTCAATTTGTTCTACCATTGACTGTAATTCAGTGGCACTTGTTTTCCAGCCCAAGGCTAATTGTCTTTGTTGCCAAGCCCATCCTAAAGCAACTAAGACTAAACTGGTCAAAATAATGAATAAAATCACAACTGTAGGTTCAGGAATGAGTAAAGGGGGAAACAGGAGCTAGTTGGATACAGTTCAGTCAATTGAATCTGATTTGACCGAAATTTCTACCGTCTAGCTCTGGAAAATGTACAATTGTTGATCCAATTTAATTGGCTTCAGAGAGAAAGTCAGGTAACGATTACTGGAAATCTAAAAAATACCTTAACACAACTCAATAGACTTCGGATGTACACCGTGTAACACAACTCAATTCTCAAAAACCAGGGATAGTAAATTCAGTTGGGATTAGACTAAACTCATCAATATCAAGCAGTTAAGAATGGGAAGGGAATCTCTTGATCAATTTGCCATCAATGGAAATCCGTTCAATCGAAAGAATTTCATGTATACACAACAGGTCTAGGTAACTGAGTTCAGTTACCTAGACGAAATCAAATCGGTTTTACACGGATGAACACTTAAACAAAACCTAATTAATGTTTATCAATTTGTTTTTTAACCGCATCCTTAGCATTCTCCACTGTATGTTGTGCAGAAGCTTCAGCTTGCTTGATTTTTCCTTCAGCTTGATCTTCGGGATCTTCAGTCACGTTTCCTGCTGCTTCTTGGACTTTCCCTTCAACATTTTTTAGAGTGGCTTTTCCTTTTTGTTTAGCACTCATGATTATTAGTCTCCAACAATAAAGTTTACAAACTGCTTTGCTCAGGAAAATAATATTCAAAACAGCGTTTATTAACAGTTTAAACTTTAATCAGTTTTGATCATTTTATTCATCTATCCTGCGAGGGATTCATATTTATTGGGAGTCCTTTAACTTTGTCGAGTTCGATTTTAGAGTCATATTTAACTTTAAATCTTGATGGAATGATTAAGCTCAACTTGTTTTCAGAATCTATCTTGAGAGAGAGTTAAATTCGGAATCAACCCATTTAGAAGTTTGAATTTTTATAGTTCTCTCACAAGGTAGATGTTTAGAAGAAACAGAACTCGTTTGAATAGAAAAGAGGTTCGTAGATTAAACAGGAGATTAGAAATTATGCCGAAGTTGAATATTGGTTTAACTGAAGAGCAATTGCAAGGCGTTATCAATTTATTAAATGCAGATGTATCTGATATGTATCTGCTGTTAATCAAAACCAAGAAATTCCATTGGGATGTTGTTGGGCCACAATTTCGTAGCCTGCATCAACTGTGGGAAGAACATTATGAAGCTTTAACTGAAAATATTGATGCGACTGCGGAGCGAGTTCGGATGTTAGGGGGTTATCCGGTGGGTACGGCGGAAGGATTTTTAAAACTGTCCTCCATTGAAGAACACGCAGGAGATCTGCCAAACACAACCGAAATGGTTCAACGATTAGTGAATGATCATGAACAAATTATTCGCAATCTTCGGGAACATATTGATCAATGTGCGGAAGAATTTCATGATGCAGGAACAGCCGATTTCCTAACAGGATTAATGGAGCAACATGAACAAATGGCTTGGATGTTGCGTTCCTTTATTGAAGGGGAAGCTTTAGAGTCTAATGGTAGACGCTCTAATGTTAGTCAAAAATCCGTTGCTGCCAGTGTGATTTAAGGTTGCAGGAATTAGTCGTAGTGAAGTACCCAACGCCAACGTTT
>NZ_JBJUDF010000124.1:0-3439 GCF_046067725.1 Planktothrix sp. | reverse complement strand
GGATAAATCAATTTCAACCCATTGTTTTTCTCCTGTTTTTAAAACCTCTTTAGCTTGCTGGATAACTTTTGCTTCCCCAGCACCCCCACCAATGGTATTAAATGTACGACCATCCTCACAAATAATCATTTTTGCTCCTTGTTCTCTCGGAACTGAACCTCGAACACGGGTCACGGTTGCAACCACAGCAGCACCTTGATTTAATACCTGAATCAGTTGTTGATAAAATTGAATTTTCATGCAGTTAAAAAGGCGAGTGATGAAAAGGAAATTTTAGGAAAAAACAGGATAAATTACCGATTAAATCAATGGATTCTCCCCAATATTTACTGATTTTAATTGTACCTTTTCAATGGCATTTAAAATCGCTTCTGGTGTCGCCGGAGAAGCTAAGAAAATAGAATCAGTATGACCAAAGGCTGCGATCGCATCTCGGATGGCTTCCCTCACGGATATTGCTAACATAAAAGGGGGTTCTCCGACGGCTTTACTTCCATAAATTACGCCATCTTGTGCAGCTTTTTTTAATAAATAAACGTTAAAATTTTTAGGAATTTCTTTAATTGTCGGAATTTTATAGGTACTGGGGGCAAAAGTTTTCAATCTTCCCTGTGCATCCCAGACTAATTCTTCCATCGTTAACCACCCCATTCCTTGTACAAACCCTCCCTCAATTTGCCCCTGATCAATTAATGGATTTAATGATTCTCCCACATCTTGAACAATATCCACTTGTCGCAGTTTAAACGTTCCTGTAAAACCATCAATTTCTACTTCACTCACCGCTGCTCCATAGGCATAATAATAAAAAGGTCTACCTTGACCAATTTTGGGATCATAATAAATATTAGGGGTGCGATAATAACCCGTTGCTGATAAACTAACTCGTTGATGATACGCCTGTTTAATGAGTTCATTAAAGGCTATTTTTTGAATCGGATAACTTTTGCAATAAACCCAATCTTCTTCAAAAATTAACTCTTGAAAGTCATCTATATTTAATACTTTAGCTGCCACTTCTGCTAATCGTTGTTTCACAATTTCACAGGCATTTTTAACCGCTTGACCGTTTAAATCTGAACCACTGGAAGCGGCTGTGGCTGAGGTATTGGGGATTTTATCGGTACTGGTAGGCATGATTCTAAATCGTTTAATATTGACCCCTAAAGCTTGTGAAGCCACTTGTAACATTTTTGTTTGTAAACCTTGACCCATTTCTGTACCGCCATGATTGAGTTGAATACTCCCATCCTGGTAAATTAAAATTAAAGCACCCGCCTGATTATATTCAGTTTTTGTAAAAGAAATACCAAATTTAACCGGAGTAATCGCTAACCCTCGTTTTTGATAATCATGATTTTGATTAAATTCAAAAATTTCTCGTTTTCTGTTTTCAAAATTTGACTTAATTTTTGTTTCATCCCAAACCCGTAAAATTCGATTATCAAAAATTTCTTGACCGTAATGGGTGGTATTCGTTTCTCCTTCTCCGTGATAAAAATTACGTTCTCGGATAATTTCAGGCGGTAAACTTAATTTCCGTGCAATTTGATCAATAATCTCTTCAATAATTACCATCCCCTGTGGCCCCCCAAATCCGCGAAAAGCGGTATTAGAAACTTTATTTGTTTTTACCACTTGTCCGCGAACTTCTAAGTTAGGAATATAATAACAATTATCGATATGAAACATTGCTCGTTGCATAATGGGGAAGGATAAATCGACACTCCAACCGCCATCAGAATATAAATCTAAATCTAAAGCTAACAGTTGACCGTATTTGTTAAAACCGACTTGATATTTTGCTAAAAAAGGATGTCGTTTTCCAGTGGTAATCATATCTTGATCTCGTTTGAGTCTAACTCTCGCTGGACATCCGGTTTTATAAGCAGCTAAAGCGGCAATGGCTGCGGTGGGGTTTGCTTGGGTTTCTTTTCCTCCAAACCCGCCTCCCATCCTTAAACAAGTGACAACAATTTGATTGCGAGAAATGCCTAAAACTTCGGAAATAATTGCTTGGGTTTCGCTAGGATGTTGAGTAGAAGAATACACTTGATAACCGTCTTCAAGATTAGGAATAACCCAAGCTACTTGTGTTTCTAAATAAAAATGATCTTGACCTTGGATTTCAATATTTCCCGTTAAAATAAAATCAGATTCCTGCAAAGCCGTTGCGGCATTTCCCCGACGCATAATATTTTTATCCCCATGAACACTCTGATTTTGAATAGCATCCTGAATGGTTAAAATAGGCGTTAAAGGTTCATAGTCAATTTTAATAGTTTCTGCTGCGATTTGAGCCGCACGTTCTGTTTCTGCAACTACCCAAACCACAGGTTGACCCCAATAATTAATTTCATCCTGGGGTAATAAAATCTCATCATGTTTAATCGTTCCTGTATTATTAATTCCTGGGATATCTTCAGCCGTTAACAGTGTAACAAACCCTGGAATATTATTCAGATTTGCAGTATCAATCTTTAATATTTTTGCCTTGGTATATGGGGATAAAACAGGCCATAAATATAACATTCCACTTGGGAGTCGTTGGTCATCGGTATAAATTGCTTTTCCGCTAACATGACCAACAGCACTTTCATGGGGTTTAGATTTAGAATTTTCTTTCATCATTTTACGGTTAAATAATATAGTAAATCTAAATGTTTGTGATCAAAATCTGTAGGGGTTGGGTATCCCAACCCAAGTGCAAAGAGGGTTAGGATACCTCACCCCTACCCGAACATATTACAACCCAGGTTAGGAGAAAATTCAATAAAAAACTTTTCAAATAAATTAGCAACTAATCGTTTACGATAGTCTGCACTTCCTCGCAAATCAGTTAAAGGATTAAACGTATCTTTTAACAAAACTTTTGCAGTTTTAATCGTCGCATGATTCCAAGGTTTTCCGATTAACATTGTTTCAATATTCATCGCTCGAATAGGGATAGCTGCTACTCCACCATAGGCAAGTCTGGCATGAATAATCGTATTATTAATATCTAAATCAATCGTAAACGCTGCGGAAACAATACTAATATCATCGGTTCCTCGTTTTCCGATTTTATAGGATTGACTTAAACGAACAATACCATTATCAGTTCTATTTTTAGGAATAATAATAGACACAATTACTTCTTGAGGTTGCAATTCCGTTTGACGATAACTTTTAAAAAAATCAGCAATGGAAATAATTCGTTCTCCCGTTAAACTTGCTAACCGCAGTTTAGCATCTAAAGATAATAAAACAGGCGCTAAATCTCCAATAGGAGAAGCCGTCGCAATATTCCCTCCAATTGTAGCTCGGTTGCGAATTTGTCGAGCCGCAAACCAAGATAACATTTCATCCAAACTAGGGAATATTCCCTTTAAGTTTTCTTCAAGATGACTCAAAGGAATTGCAGCCCCAATTTCTACATCCTCTGAAGTTTGTTTAAGTT
>NZ_JBJUDF010000123.1:0-24575 GCF_046067725.1 Planktothrix sp. | reverse complement strand
TGGTGGGCAACTTTCTCTTCCTGGGAATGCCTCAAAATATGATATTAAAATCCCTAAGCCAGATGATGCGATCGCCTATTACTTCCCTCAATCTGATAATAAAAATGCTTTAACTGTTGAGGTGGTAGAGAAAATAACAAGTCACTCACAAATTATTGTTTTTGAAGGAGGGAGGGTTTTATCCTCTCCTAACTTATCAGGACAAACGATCAAGGTTAGAATCCCGATAATTTACCAACAGGCAACTCAGGAGTTAGTGGAAGGAATTGACAAGCTAGACGCTCATATTGTCTTTAAAGAAGGGAATCCACAAGATAGAAGATGGAAATATCTCGAATTGAGGCGGTGTGAATTTGAGCCGTTATTTGGGAATAAAATTAAATTTGTAAACTGGCAGGACAGCCTAGAGGAGAGGCTTTAATGCACTTTCGTTTAGATTATCAAAATGGGGATTTTACCATTGTATTCCCGCTATCTATTCAGCAATCAAGGAAGGTTTCAGCCTATCACCAAGAATTGAGGCGAATGATCTCAGGGGTTCACATCTGGCCAGAAGAAATAGACTCTAAAATGTACCCCATCCTTAAACTTTATTATCAGAAAATAGGGGTTTTCTTTGATGTCAATCCTGAATTATTAACTCAATCTTCCCGTCATAATTTTTTTATTGCGACTGAACCTATTGAATACAAAGGACAGTTGATTCCTGGGTTAAGTTTTTTAGAGCAACTTTTGGGATATGCCTACCCCAAGGAAGAAATATCAGAGGGTCAAACCTCTGAACCGATTATCACCACCGGAGATCAGAACCTCGATATAATTACAGACGCTATTTTGATCTTTAAGATAGGAGGGCTTGAAAATCATTATTCCCTTGATGAATTAGCTAAACTTTGCAAGCAAGCCAATGATAGATTAAAGCAAGCTGAGGAGTCAGCTAGAGGGGAAACGAGGGGAGGGGATGAAAACCTTGAGTCTGAAGCTTTAGACGATGATTTTGTTAAGGATAAATCCAGGCTTTATAATTGGTTAACTAACTTAGGAATCAAAGTCCCTGCGGAGTTTTAATATGGAACGAATTGTTGTCAACCGTCAAACAAGGGGAGTTCCGAAAAGTTCAGTAAAAATCAAAATCAGAATAGGTTATACAGGGCGAAAAGACGATGGTAAAAAGTAAAATGCCTTCTGTATTGGACAAATTAGGAATTGGTAAGGATTCTAAAGAAACCTGGAAACCTTGGGAACCTCGAAGCGATCCTCAAAGAATGGCGTTAACTACCCCGGCTGATATCGTGGGTTTTGGGGGATCAGCAGGTGGGGGAAAGACGGCTATTATTAAGATTTTGGCTGTTACTCAGCACAAACGATCAATTGTTTTTAGACGGGAATATCCCCGATTAAAAGATGTTATTGAAAAGTCAAAGAAGTTATTAAGAGGAAGTGGAGCAAGTTATAACAGTAATGAGAAAATTTGGCGAAGAGTTCCAGGGGGGAGAACTTTAGAGTTTGGGGCGGCTCAATATGATAAAGATATCGAAAATTGGCGGGGGATTGAACATGATCTAAAGGCAATTGACGAGGTAACAGAATTTTCTCTTGATCAGTTTTTATTCTTAACAGGTTGGTGTAGAAGTCCCGACCCTCATCAAAAGTGTAGGGTTTTGTTTACGTTTAACCCTCCAAGCCAGTTTAGCGGACGGTGGGTTATTTCCTATTTAGCCCCTTGGCTTGACCCCAAATATGAGCAACAGACCGGAAGACCAATGGCGGAACCAGGGGAACTGCGATGGTTTATTGGGGTGGGGGGCAAGGATCAAGAAATTGACGTTAAAGATTTTTATATTACAGTTGACGGAAAAGAAATCGAGTGCAAGTCTCCCGACAAAGTTATTGTTAACAATAAAATTTATTGGCCCAAACCACGAAAAGTCAAGGTAGGAAATGAAGAGTTAGAACCCCGAAGTCGTACATTTATCAGAGCAACCCTAGACGATAACCCATTCCTAAGAGAATCTGGGTATAGAGGGGTACTTCAGTCCCTTCCTGAACCTTTGCGATCGCAACTTCTCTATGGCGACATGACCATCGAGCCAGAATCAGACCCCTATCAAGTTATTCCTGGGGATTGGGTCACTTTGGCGATGCAACGATGGGTTGACTATCCTCAAACCTTAAAAATGTCCCATATTGGTGTGGATGTGGCGCGGGGTGGGATAGATAAGACAGTGTTAGCTCTGCGATGGGACAACTGGCTTGACAGGCTCAGGGAATTTGATGGAAGCCAGACCCCAGACAGCAATATTGTCGCGCAGCAGATTGCCTCCTGTATGGCGAACACTGGGGTAAAGGTACAAATTGACGTAATTGGGGTGGGTGCTGCGGTTCACGATACCTGTCGAGGGATGAAAATGCACGTTATTCCCTTGAAAGGAAGTGAAGCCGCGAAGGATGGAAACGGCGAGTATTTGAAAGACAAAAGCGGACTCTTGACTTTTGCTAATATGCGGACTTATTGGTACTGGAATCTGCGAGACTTATTAGACCCCAAGAATCAAATCCCGATCTGTTTACCTCCTGACGATCAATTAAAAGAAGAACTCTGTGCCTTCCGGTGGTGGGAGTCTGGAAAAACAATAATGATTACAAAAAAAGATGATATTAAGAGTATTATCGGGCGATCGCCTAACTTAGCCGATGCGGTATGCTATGCGTTTGCTAAAACTTACCGAGAAGGACTGGCTGATTGGATGAAAAAATAAATTCATAACCCAATAAAACAGTCAATTTGAAACGTGGAAATTGCTACCCAGAGCCGAGAAGAAGTTTGTTGCACTGTTGTAGCGTTAACTTCCCCTTTTAGCTGTACCTTGGCGGTTGAAAGCTCCAGGGTTCTAACAACCTCCTCGTTAATGGAAAATATCCCGTGTCTGGCATAAATCGCCTCGGTTGCTTTTTCTATCTCGGCATTTAATCGGGAGCTACAACCCATCGAAATCATCACGTTTCCTACAAGAGATCCCAGGTCAGAGGTATACCAATCTATCGCACCCGTCCGCTCCCCCACCATTAAATCCCGCCCGAAATCGAGGTCTTTTAGAAAGAATGCTTTGAGAAATGCTTGTTCAACTTGAGGGACAAACAATTCTATGGTCTGTTTTAATTCTTGGCGATAATTCACGGGATAATATTAGTAGTTAAATTAATTTTTTATGTTCACACTCTCTAATTCTAACTTACCCGCAACAATCCTGAGCCCATTTAATTTATCGGCTCCTATTTTGTCTGCACAAGGAAATCAGACATTAGCTCCTTTATTTCAAACTAAAACATTTCACAAATACCCTGGCGTTAACCCTTCCCCAACAGAGCTAACAACCCCTGATGCCGTCTTTACCCTTTATAAAATAAATCTGCCTTTTTTAGCTGTTCTACGGGTCGGGATAAACAATTTTATTCAAGCCACAAACCCAGATAGATTGACTGGGCAAAGATTCTATTTACAAAATACTACTGTCTATTTTGCGACTAATACCGTCCCTGATAGTATTAATTTAACCATAGAATTTAACGCCCCTATCCCCAGGGTAATGTGTGAGTTGATAGTATCTGTTCCATCGGGAATGATTGTGTCTCAAGTTTTAAATAGAGGTGTCCCCCTTAATTTTGGGCAAGTAGGGGAGCGAGTTGTGATTGATTGCTCTAATTCCTGCTGTCGGATTAGAGGAGGGGAAACTTTGGAGATGACAGGGCAATATACCGCACATCAGGAGCTAATTGGTCAACTCAATGTCTTTAATATTGGGGAGAACTTAGGGTTTATTGATTATGTAGAATGGAGAGGTAGACGGTTTGTTGAGCAACAGGGAGAATTTACACCTGGTCAGTTTTTCTGGGATGATGCCATTCAATCTTTAAAATTAATCACTTGATATTATGCCTATTGTTTCCCGTCCATTATTTAAAAATAATATCATCAAAAACCCTCCTAGTTTACCCATTCCTCTTCGGCTAGGGTCATTAACTGTTACAAAGAGTTTTGAGGAACATCCCAGTGCCTCGATTAACTACGAAGGTATAACAGAAGATAATATTGGAGGATTTAAGCAAGTTTATAATCCTTCAAGGAATACAAGAATCACCATAGACGGGATTCCATTTAGGGTCGCTCCCGATGGCGGTTATAGCTACAGTCGGACGGGATACGTTTATCGAGGAACCCAACAGATTAATGTCTATACTGTCTCAATTAATTTAGAGGGATGGTGGAAGGTTTTATGCGCTCGCAAGGTAAAGGTAAAACCTTTAGTGGATATTAGAACGGGAAAAATATCGGCGAGTAAATTGGCTTCAAAAGCAGGCGTGAACCTGTCGGGAAGCTTTGATATCTGGGCTGAGGATGTCAACTCAGAAACAATGATGAGCCTTGACGATGTATTAGAAGAATATGCTCGAATAAAGGGCTGTTATGTCTGTTATGGGGTGAATGTTGACCTTAAAAAAGCCAATTCAGGATCTAGCTATAGCTTTAGTTGGGGAGAACAAATATCAGATGGCTCTAATCAACTAGGTGTGGCTCCCTATTACAATGGAGCCGCGTTGACATGGACTCCAAGGGAAAGCAACAAAGAGCAAGTTGACCCAAATTTACCTCCCGAATTCAAGGAAAAAGAACCTGAATATAAGACTGAATATGAATATGATCAAGACGTAACAAACCCACCAAAAGGAACAGCTATTTTAAGGAGTTTAGACAGCAACTTAGACCAATCCGGCCCCAAGAAAGTCAGGAGAACAACCTACTCAATTGACGGGCAAACAGACAGAGAGGTTATTGAAACCTGGGGATTTGCTTATTACTTAAAAGATTTTATTGAAACGCCTGATGGATTAATGATTCTTGATCCGTGGAGACACTGGAAACTAATCGAATATCAGGAAACTCGTTATTATTATCAGGCAATTTCACCACCGATTTACACACTTACTACACCTCAGAACACAAAAGAAATAGAATATCAGTTAACTGTGCATCCAGATTATGAAAAATATTTAGGAAGTGGTGATTCAGTGAGGGGACTTCAATCTAAGGTTTCAAATGCTAAATACTTAACAAGTATCGTCACGTCTGGATGGAAATTAAGTCGATTTCAACAGGAAGAACCAGGAGGGGATACTGATACCCGTGAGATGACTTTTGTTGATGGGGAGGGAATGATAGACGAAATGGAATGGGGATGGGGTTATGTCGGCCCACCAGGTCAAGAAAGAATAAAGTGGATGTTGCTCAAGACAGGAAGGCTAATCCCTGCTCCTTGGTGGAAAGTAGTTAAATTTCAAAAAATAAACAGGCAAGATGTAACTAGCTTTTATATCAAATCAATGCGCGCAGACTATGAACAGGATACAGTCCCTTACAGCATTGAGTGGGTTTTTTGGGATGAAATGGACGAGCAAATGCAGCGAAAATTGTTCTCAAAGGTCACACCCCCAGTAGAAGGTTCCAATCGAAGGTTGAAAGTGGGCTTAATCACTGCTGACATGGACTTTGTGGAGCCGATGCTGGTCTGGACGGAATCTCGCCAAGCGTCTTCGATTGCGACAATGGCTCACCCCGACTCAACCAGCGAAGATCCTCTGCCAGCACTTGTTACAGGAGAAGAAAGCTATTATCAATCAATTTGGACTAAAAAGAACGACGAATATTCAACCGAGAAAATAGTGGAGTTAACCGCATCGGGAGCAGGGTTTGTTGACGGGGTTGAGAATGTTCGATATCGGGAGATTCAGGGTAGACCCCCAGAAGCTCAATACAGGAAAACAACATGGGAGCAACAGCAACCCAAAAAAACCTATACAAAAAGTGTTGTAACGACAAAAGAAGGTGTCGGAAAACGCTACTTTGTCTACTCTGATTCAATCCCTGAATGGGCATCAGAGGGGGGAGAGAGTCTAAGTTTTGGGGCTGCTTCAACACTAGAGGAAGCTGAAAAGGCAGCAGAAACCCAATTAAAGATCAGTACCCTACAAAGCACCCAAGAAACTCGAACAGTAAGCTGGCACTTCCCAAATATTGAAGGGGGAGATTTTTGTACTTTTAGTGGGGATAAATTCACGGGAAGATTTAGGGTACTTTCTTCGTCTTATACTCTACAATTTGATGGAAGTCAAAATATCTATGGCTTAGATCCGATTTGTACTTCAGATGGTACTCAGTTAACTCTTGGCTTATGGGATAATAGAAGCGTAAAAGTAGAGGTTAGAGAGGAATTAGCTAACTTTAATAATGACGGGAACAGCAATCAAGGAGAAGATCCTAAAATAGATAAGAATGCGACTATAATAATCTTGGGAGGGGTTTTACCTTCTACTGTTCCTAACCGGAGAAATTAAAAATGACATCTCCAAAAGAGAGAGAATTAGCGGAAAAGTTACTAAAAATCCTTGAGAAAGGACAACCTAGCTGGATTGTTTCAGGGAGTTCAATTATTGGAAAATACAAAGGGCAAACCGCAACAGCAACAAACCAAACTAGAACGATTAGGGAATCCGTAGCATGGCGACGTTAGATACCTCTAAAAAGATAATGGAAAACTTAAAACAGCTTAATAATTCTGTTTTAATTGGTAAAGCCTACCCTTTGGGAAGTAGCGGATCAATGTTTACCGGAATGGGGAAAAGTTTTATTTGTAAGGGTGTTGTAACGGGTAAAGCGATCGCATTCAAGCATAAAGGAACGTGGCGAGTTATACAAGGTTAAATGAATATTAAGGATAAAATATGCTAACTTATGCTGGGATTCCATCTCAAATATCCGCCCCGGTTGTTAACGTTACAGCCGGAAGTCTAACAACTGCGGTTAGTGGATCTCTGTATTGGCAGATGCAAAACCGACAAGGATTCAACTTATATTCGACTCCGACCACCATCAATTTAACCGCAGGTCAAGGATTGAGTGTGACGGTTCCTGACTGCAATTGTGAAGGTTACGAAGCAATTTCTTATATCCTTTCGTTTAGCCCCACAAACACCTATTTAGCTGCTTACGTTATTGCCACCTATTCCGCTTTAGATGTTCTCCCTGGAACAATAATACTTAATAAAGACGATCACTTTAAAACTCAATTAAGCATAGGAAACACCTCTCAACTTCCCACTAATAAAATTGAAGGGATGCGGGTTTATGTTGATGCGTGGGGAGAAATTAGGGCATGGGTAGGAGGGGAATGGGTCGCTGTTTATCCCCAGGAATTTCAAACCTTAATATCCTCCACTCGGTCAATTAATGGGTGCGATCGCCAACTCTCTGAGTTTACAGAAGAGCAAAAACAAATCATTATCCGACCGGATTATGCTGTTGATCGAAGCTACTCAGAGCCTGTTAAATTTTGGCTCAGAAACGAAACGACATCTCCCTATTTTGCGGGGAGATCCATATCAGTAGGGATATCGTGGGGGGATACGGACTTAACTGATCTGTTTTTTGGTGCGGGTGCGGTCAATTTGACATTTTTAGGATACGTCAAATTGACCGACGGATCTCTGGATACCTCCGCCTCTGGGGGTGGGGAGATGACGGGAATTAATCAAAGAATTACTTATACCAACAACAATTCGGGATTAATTTTAGAAAAAGATTTGCCATCGGGATATGCCTATCTAGTTGCTGTGGAGATTCAGGTTGACGTGGCAAGTTTAGGGGGTAGAGTAGCCGAGAATGCACAGATAGAGGTCAGTTTGTCAATCGGGGAGCGTGTTGGCTACTATTCGGGTGTGGCTGCAATCATTGGCAATTTAATTAGTGCGGGGTTAGATTTACGTCGAATTGTCCCTGATACGGGTTTAAGTGCGATCGCCTTATCGGGATCAGGAATTGTCAATGGGCGATCATTTATTGGGGTGGGAGAGCGTGGGGTCTTTGGTTTAGTTGCCAACACTGCTAATCAAATCGTTGCTATTAACGGGAATGGCACTTGTTTAGTTGTTTCTGAGTTAAATGCAGGTCAAGTTTTAAGAGCAAAGATTGGAACCTTAAATGGCATCGGGAAACCCGTTTTTGCGGGGGAGATAGCGTTAAGCTCTTCGACTCAATTACAAATCAATTTAACGCGTCCTACAGCTATCAGATCTGACTACCCTGATGTTATTGCTGGAAATACAAAAGGGATATTTAACGCAACTTCTGTCCGGGTTTGGGTGGGGGGTTATTTGTACTCTGTCGCATTGGAACCTGACGAAACGACCCAAATCTTAACGTTGACAGGAGTAGGCGGATCGTCATCTTCTGTTCCAGTGTCTGAATTGGGTCTGTATACTCCTGTTATTAATTCAATCAGTGCCATTAATGGGACTTCTAGTTTCTTAAGTGGAAATTATCTGGTTTTTGTGGCGTATTACTACGAAAATACCGTGACCTCTATTTCTCATCAAGGTATTATAGAAATGGAATCAGATATTTTAAGTTATATTGAATCCTCTGCGAAAAAATATGCAATTGTTTTAGGGTGATTTTCTTATATTGAAAAGCTTTTTACAGTGTCAAAGGATAGACTTGAATTATATTGATCTATTTAAAAATATGCCAGATATAGCAGATCAACAAACTCAGGCAGCAGCTTTAATTCGCGCTCAGATTGAGGCTTTAGATAATGCTGCTCAAACCCTGCCTTATTGGGAGATCTACAGGGCAATCTCCAACGAAAGCGGTGGAGGAGGATCAACTGATGTTTCCTCTCTTGCCACAGAAGCTACAGCAACAGCAATTAGTGGCAAACTTCCAGCTTTATCAAGTGGCAGAATTCCTGTTAGTTTACTCGAAACAAATTTAACCGCAGACTGGAGGGATTTAACGACAAACACCGTTATTCCTGCGGGTAGTGTTCAAATTTATTTAAAGGTAATTTTAGGAGATGTGACAATAAACGGATTGACTTATTCTACAGGAGAATATATCAACCTAGAATCTTGTTATCCCTACAAACATCCTGAAATTAACATCGTTATTCCTACAGGTAAATCAGTTCGATTAGTGAGAGGTTATTAACATGGGAATGGGTCAAATTGTTGATTATTCTCAATTTATTTTACAGATTGAAAAAGCGATCGCCAATGGTGTTGCTTCTCTTGATTCAAATGCGAAAGTTCCTAAAAATCAGATCAGCTTAAATGCGTCTGACGTGGGAGCGATCGCTGTTGAAGCAGATCCAACTGTTTCAAGCTTCACTAAAGGATTAATAACAAATGATTCGATTTTAACAGCATTAAACGCATCATCGGGGTTGATTTCATCAGATAGATTACCATCCTATGTTGATGATGTTTTGAGTTATGCTGCGATAGTTAATTTTCCGGTGGCGGGAGAAACTTCAAAGATTTACGTTGCGGAAGATACCAATAAAATCTATCGTTGGTCTGGTAGTTCCTATGTTGAAATTTCGTCCGCAGCAACGGCAGATACGGCGTTAAAATTATCAACACCACGAACCATCTCAACGACTGGAGACGCAACTTATTCTGTTAGTTTTGATGGTTCTGCTAATGTTTCGAGCGCAATAACTTTAGCAAATAGCGGTGTAACGGCAGGAACTTATAACAATTCGGCAACTCAAGTTAGACCTTTTGCTGTAGACGCCAAGGGTAGAATAACAAGCGTAGGAACAGCAGTAACCATAACTCCTGCATGGACATCTATTGCAGGGAAACCAACGACTTTATCAGGATTTGGAATTACAGATGCACAGCCACTAGGGGATGAATTAACGGCTATTCAGGCATTAGCTGATACCGCAGGATTCTTAAAGAAAACTAGCAATGGTGTTTATTCGATTGATAGTAACTCCTACTTAACTGCAAACCAAACGATAGCAGTATCAGGAGATGCAACAGGTAGTGGAACAACAAATATTAGTTTGACTCTTGCAGCAAGTGGTGTAACGGCAGGAACTTATAACGCCTTATCGACTCAAGTCCGACCGTTTACTGTTGACGCTAAAGGTCGAATTACCGGAGTTGGTACACCTGTTGATATTGCCCCTCCCTGGAGTGCTGTTACCGGGAAACCAACGACTTTAAATGGGTATGGAATTACGGACGCTTTGCCCTTGTCCGGTGGTACAGTAACGGGTGTAACAATTTTTTCCAACGCGACACCATCAACTTCTACTACTACTGGTGCGATAGTCGCTTCAAGCTTGGGGATTTCAGGAGCTATTTTTGCGGAAACCTTAAATGGAAATGGAAGTGGAATTACTAACATTAAAGCTGATAATATCTCATCAGGTACAATGCCGTATCAGCGCATAAACATGACGGAAAATACTCCCCCAGTCAATGACAGTTCTCCTGCTGTTAATACAATTTGCAACATGGGAGTTTCTTTAAATAATGGCTACCCTCTGACGGGGCACTTATTTTCTAGTGTGGCGAGTTCGATTCGAGGGATTCAAATATTATCAAATCCTCTTGCTCCTGAATTTTCTTATATTAGATCTTGTCACACAAATTTTCCAACAGGGTGGAGTCCTTGGCAAAAAATAGCTATAGAAAATTTAAGTGGACGGGTTCAATCCACGTCGGGTTTTTCTGTAGGCGGTAATCAAGTTGTTTCGGCTCGCAGAACAGGATGGACAACCCCGACGGGAACTGCTACTCGCGCAACTTTTGCGACGTCAACTGTCACTCTTTCGCAATTAGCTGAAAGAGTAAAAGCATTGATCGACGACCTAATGTCTCATGGATTAATAGGGGCGTGAAGGGACTTGAGACGATTATTCAAAAATCTGAAAAATTTTTGCTGAAAATCCTTGACTAATCCCGGTAGGGTACTGCTAATATAAATGACCGTGAAGCAATGGGGCGTCGCCAAGCGGTAAGGCAGCGGGCTATGGTCTCGCCATTCAGAGGTTCAAATCCTTTCGCCCCAGTTTAAACGATTATACTGGAAGTCAACCTTAAGCAAGGATTGCTTAAGGTTTTTTGATATTTCTCTATTTTAAATGTCGTGAGGGTGTCAAATCTAACAATCGAGTAAAGACTCAATTGTTAGAACCAACGACTCAGACAACTTCAACCCGTTGGCATCTTTTTGGTTTCAATTCTCATTCGTTTCAATTCTCAATCGAGTCTTTACTCGATTGTTAGTCTCAATTGTCTACGGTTTAACCGCTAGTGCAACGTTTCAATTCTCAATCGAGTCTTTACTCGATTGTTAGTTCATTCGTCTGTCTAATGTACACGGAATCGGGTGTTCAAAAGTAAAATTTTTTGAACATTTTTTGAACACTTTTTTTTGAACGGGGATAAAAGCGTTCAAAATCTTTAAACCCCTACACCGTATATAGCGTAAGGGTTTTAAAGACTAACTAGATGTGGTGTTTGAGAAAGCGGGTGGCGGGAATCGAACCCGCATTAATAGCTTGGAAGGCTATAGTTTTACCACTAAACTACACCCGCGTTGTGTTTCACAATTTCTAACTATAGCATAAATTTCCGAAATGTAAACCCAGTTCTCAAACTTTTTTTTGAGGACTGGGAAACTGGACAGAGAGTACCGCTAAGACACAGACGATTCAACGGTTTGCTTGGGTTTAAACTGCATCATCAGATAATTGACCGCTTGTTTGACAAACGACTGTAATAAACCTGCTTGTTGATTTTGCTGAAATACGGTTTGTAGGGTTTTCTTGAGATGATCCCAATTCAGACTCGGATTGTTGCTGGCTTCTAACGGGATGTCCTGCGCTTGGAAATACTCAATTAAACTCAACCCCGCAATTCGGGTTAAATAAGCTGCACTGACTCCTTGTACTAGACTTCCAGCGATCAACGTCACGGTATTACTTTTCAACAACGAGGTTAAGGTTTGGGTGGACATTTCCACAAACCCCAATTTCAACATCTGAGTGCTAATGGTTGTTGCAACTTCCTGACCTTGCTGAAAGGAGAATTTTTGTTGATAAATCGCCCCTAAATCCATGACCAATTGGGCATTAACAGCCGCCGTTGCTAACATATCTAATACAGGAACCGGATTTGCTACCGTTGCGGCGGCTGCAATCCATTGATATTGTTCAACCAAAGGTAAAGCTTGTTCTCGACGTAATTGATTGAGAATTTCCTTCGCTTGTTGTCGTAATGCTAAGGCTTCCCGATAGGTGGTTGCTAATACTAAAGCTTGTTGTTCTTGACTGATAATAGAATCAAGACGCCCAGTTAACGGAGCGAGAATCGGTGATTGCGCTTCTAACCATTCTTTAACCGTCCCATCCTCTTGATGTTGACGAACTTTGACGGGATTTGGAGAAGCTGCGATCGCAACAATATCTTCTGAGGATAACACCCCCGTTAATGTTGTTTTTAACTGCTGCAAAATCACGGGTTGATCCCCGATTAAGTATTGATCTTGCTTATTCCAAACTAAAAGCACTCGATGGTGATTTGCTATCAGTTCAGAGAGAATTTTAAATTCGGGGTCAGTTAAATCTGCATCCGTTATAAAAACCACCACATCCATCGCCGTTAAATTGGGGATAGGAGTATTGAGATCAGTGGCTGAAACTTCTGTCAAACTTAAGGTTTGAGATTGTTGAGTCAGCCAGTCCGACTCCAACCGTTGTAACAAAGCGGTTTTTCCCACACCTTTGTGACCCACCAAGGCGATATGCAGGTTTGTTCGTTGCAGATGGCACTTGAGTTGCTCTGTTTGCTGTTGTAGCGCATTGAAACGGCTGTCTTCAGTGGCTATTTCTGTCGCTAGACGTTGGATCAGTGTTTGGGTTTGGGAGATCGCTGTTTCCACTAATTCCTGATTTAACGGTTCTGGAGGTGACGACAATGGCAGAGGTTCTGTCCCTTGTTGCTTCCACCACCACAGTCCGGTGCTTCCCAGCACCAAACTCAACAGCACCAGTTGTCCGAATTCGGACGCAGAATGCTGAAGACCTTGCAACAGCCACAGACCCAAAGAAAGTCCAATCCCTCCCATTAAAATTGGGCGCTCCAATTTCACTGCCATCTAATCCTCCGCCAACGTCATCAAACCTTACGTTTCGAGTGGGGTTGGTTTGAATAAACCCTAATTTCTATGGTACTTCGAGTCTGGCAACTTGTGGAATTTTAGATCAAGATTATGAATCAGGCTAAACCCATTCAGGAATCAATTAGACTATCAGCGCCCATTAATCTTAAACGCCGATTAACAGGAGCAATTTCATGATTTCTGTCTCGCCAGATTTACTAGAAACTGAATCCTCTATTTTAAACCTTAAAATTAGCTGAACAAATTAGTCAAGCTCTCAATGGGTTGATCTCAATTAAACCTTCGCTCAACTAGAATTCCATCTCGCTTAGTAAATATTCCCTGAAGGTGTAACCATTTTAACCATCAAGAATTACAATAAGAGTTAAGTTGACACCATCTGCGCTCACACCCTCAATTATGTCCAAATCCAAAAAAACAGAACCCAAAATTACCAAAGACATCAATCTTAAAGATCCTCAATATTACTTCAGCCGAGAACTTAGTTGGTTAGAGTTTAACCGTCGGGTCTTAGCAGAAGCTTTAGACTCTCGAACCCCTTTGTTAGAACGTCTGAAATTTTTAGCAATTTTTAGCTCTAATTTAGACGAATTTTTTATGGTGCGAGTCGCAGGAATTAAGAGACAAATTGAAGCACAAGTCAATAAAGTCACTTCCGATGGTCGCACCCCGCAACAACAATTGAATACAATTCATGAAAGATTGTTACCAATGGTAACAGAACAACATCAATATTTTGAACATAAAATTAAACTAGAATTAGCTCAAAATGGCATTCATTTATTAAGTTATATTGACCTCAACCAAGAACAAAGAAGTTATTTACAGCATTATTTTGAGGAAGGGATTTTTCCAGTTTTAACTCCTTTAGCAATTGACCGTAGCCATCCCTTTCCTTATTTATCAAATTTGAGTTTAAATTTAGCCGTTGTTCTGAAAAATCCTGAAACCAAAGAGGAATTATTTGCACGGGTAAAAGTTCCGAGTTCTTTGCCTCGATTTATTTCCTTACCGAAAGAATTACGAGTGCAAGCCAATGGAGAATTTGCAGCCTGGATAGGGGTTCCTATTGGTCAAGTGATTGCCCATAATTTAGAATTTCTATTCCCAGGAATGGATATTCAAGATTATTATATTTTTAGAATTACACGGGATGCCGATTTAGAAGTCCAAGAAGATGAAGCCGATGATTTATTATTAGCCATTGAGCAAGAACTACGGAAACGTCGAGTTGGAGGTTCGGTGGTTCGTCTGGAAATTAATAGTTCTATGCCGGATTATTTCCGCAGTTTATTAATCGATGAATTAGAAATAGAATCTGAAGATATTTATACGGTAGATGGATTAATGGGCTTACGGGATTTAATGTATTTTCTGAGTTTACCGCTACCTGAATTAAAAGATAAACCTTGGAGTGCCGTTTTACCGCGTTGGATGAGGGATAGTGAAGATATTATCCCGGCAACTTCAGGAGAAGATGACAAAGATATTTTTGCTATTTTACGACAGAAAGACGTTTTAGTTCATCATCCTTATCATTCTTTTTCTGCAACGGTTCAACAATTTATTAGTCAAGCTGCCTATGATCCTCAAGTCTTAGCCATTAAAATGACTTTATATCGCACCTCTGGGGATTCTCCGATTGTTAATACCTTAATTGATGCGGCAGAAAATGGTAAACAAGTTGCCGTTTTAGTGGAAATTAAAGCTCGATTTGATGAAGAAAATAATATTCAATGGGCTAAAAAATTAGAACAAACCGGGGTTCATGTTGTTTATGGATTAGTAGGTCTAAAAACCCATACTAAAATTGTCATGGTTGTGCGTCAAGAACCCGATGGAATTCGCCGTTATGTTCATATTGGAACCGGAAATTATAACCCAAAAACTGCGAGACTCTATACTGATTTAGGGTTATTAAGTGCCCGTCCAGAACTGGGGGCAGATTTAACGGATTTATTTAATTTTTTAACCGGATATTCTAGGCAACAATCCTATCGTAAATTGTTAGTTGCTCCGGTGAATATGCGACAACGTTTTTTAGAGTTAATTCGCAGGGAAACCGAACACGCTCATCAAGGGAAAAACGGTCGTATTGTTGCTAAAATGAATTCTTTAGTCGATCCAGAAATTATTGAAGCTTTATATGAAGCGTCTCAAGCAGGAGTTGGGATTGATTTAATTGTTCGAGGAATGTGTAGTTTGCGTCCAGGTTTAGAAGGAATTAGTGATCATATTAAAGTGATTAGTATTATTGGACGATTCTTAGAACATTCTCGGATTTTCTATTTTAATAATGGCGGAAAAGAAGAGGTTTATATTGGTTCCGCAGATTGGATGCCTCGTAACTTAAATCGTCGGGTAGAAGCGATCACTCCCATTGATGATCCAGACATTGCTAAGGAATTACAAGAAATTTTAGGAATTATGTTATCCGATAATCGCAAAGCGTGGGATTTACAACCCGATGGTCAATATATTCAACGTCGTCCTGCTGAAAATGCTCCAGAATTATGTGCCCATGATATCTTAATGGAGGCGGCTTTAAAAAGTTAGAAATTATGAATTATTGGTTGCTAAAATCTGAACCGGATGTTTATAGTATTGAGGATTTAAAACGCGATCGCATTTCCCTCTGGGATGGGGTAAGAAATTACCAAGCCAGAAATTTTCTTAAAGCAATGGAAAGCGGAGATGTGGCGTTTTTTTATCATTCTAATACTAAAATTCCAGGGATTGTGGGACTCGCTAACATTATTGAAATTAATCTAATTGATCCGACTCAATTTGAGGTTAATAGTCCCTATTTTGATTCCAAAGCAACCCCTCATTCTCCTCGATGGTATACTGTTAAAGTTGAATTTGTGGAACAATTTTCTGCTATTATTAGTTTAGAAACCCTCAAACAAACCTTTAATTCTGAAGAATTAGCACTTGTCAAACGAGGAAATCGTTTATCTGTCATGCCTGTTTCACTATCCGTTGCTGAGAGAATTTTGAAGTTATCATAATCAAGATTTTCCTGCTCTTCCCAAGGAGGATTGAAGAAAATCTCCAAAACTGCTACAATTGTGTAGTATATAAACATTACACTTTTAAATTTTGAGGCATTGATTCAAACAGAAACCTTAGAACTATTAGAATGGGAACGGTTATGTCGTCATTTATCCACCTTTACGGCGACAAAACTCGGTGCTGTGGCGGCGCAGCATTTACACATTCCCACGACTCCCAGAGAAACCCTGCAATTATTAGCTCAAACTCAAGAAGCTTATACTTTAGAACTGCGACAAAATGGTTTAAAATTTGAAGGAATTGAAGACATTGGTGTTTATTTAGAACGAGTCGAACGTCAGGGAATGTTATCAGGAAATGAATTACTAAATATTGCCACAACTTTAGCGGGAGCTAGACAGTTAAGGCGCAGTATTGATAATCAATCTGATGTTCCTATTTTAACAGAATTACTGGCAGAATTACGCACCCATCCTCAACTCGAACAGGAAATTAATCACTGTATTGATGAACGGGGAGATGTGGCGGATCGTGCGAGTCCGAAACTCGGAGAAATTCGGGGACGGTTACGCAGTCTGCGAGATCGAATTTATGAGATTTTGCAAAATATTATTCAACGCAAATCGAATGCCGTTCAAGAACAATTAATTACCCAAAGAGGCGATCGCTTTGTCATCCCCGTTAAAGCCTCTCAAAAAGATGTTATTCCAGGGATTGTTCATGATACCTCAACCACAGGTTCCACCCTTTATATTGAACCGAAAGCCACCATTGATCTCAATAATCAACTGCGACAAATTCAACGGCAAGAAAAAGCCGAAGAAGAAATAATTTTACAGGCTTTGAGTGACCAAGTTGGAGCCGTTAAACCGGATTTAGAACGATTATTAATAATTGTTACAATGGTGGATTTAGCGGTTGCTAAAGCTCGTTATAGCCTATGGTTAGAAGCGAATCCTCCCTCGTTTATTGATGTAGAATCTCCTGAAAAGGTTCTCTCAAATCCCATTCATTTACGACAACTTCGTCATCCATTATTAGTCTGGCAACAACAACATGAACAAGGATTTCCGGTTGTTCCCATTGATGTGATGATTCATCCTAAAATTCGAGTTGTAGCGATTACTGGCCCCAATACTGGGGGGAAAACGGTTACGTTAAAAACCATTGGATTAGCTGCATTAATGGCAAAAGTCGGGTTATTTATTCCCGCCAGAGAACCTGTAGAATTACCTTGGTTTGATCAAGTTTTAGCAGATATTGGAGATGAACAATCCATTGAGCAAAGTTTATCAACTTTTTCCGGTCATATTCGCAGAATTAGCCGGATTTTAGCCGCGATTAATCCTCCAGAAAAAACGGAAGAAAACACCCGATCTTCGAGTTTAATTCTACTGGATGAAGTGGGGGCAGGAACCGATCCAACCGAAGGTACAGCCTTAGCGATCGCGCTTTTACAATATTTAGCAGATCATGGGCTATTAACCATTGCAACCACTCACTTTGGAGAACTAAAATCTTTAAAATATGAAGATGAACGGTTTGAAAATGCTTCCGTTGAATTTGATGAACAATCTCTGCAACCCACCTATCGATTATTATGGGGAATTCCAGGGCGTTCTAATGCGTTAACCATTGCCAAACGCTTAGGATTAAACTCAGAAATTGTAGAAAAAGCAGCGAGTTATGTCGGGGAAAGTTCCGAGGAAGTTAATCAAGTCATTGCGGGGTTAGAAGCGCAACGTCGTCAACAGGAAACCAAAGCTCAAGCCGCTAGTCAATTATTAAAAGATACAGAACGTTTGCATCAGGAATTAGCCCAAAAAGCAGCCGCATTAAAACAACGAGAACGGGAGTTAAAGCAAGTTCAAGAACAGGCAATTCAAGATACTTTAATTCAAGCTAAATCAGAAATTGCTAAAGTCATTCGGCGCTTACAACAAGGAACCCCAACGGGTCAAGATACGAGTCAAGCAACGGAGGCTTTAAATCAAATTGCTCAACAGTATTTACCGTCTCGAAAAGAACCGCCTAAACCGCCGCCAGAGTTTAAACCGAAAGTGGGAGATCGCATTAGAATTCCTCGGTTTGGTCAAACGGCTGAGGTTTTAAGTGAACCCACTTCAGATGGTGAAATTACCGTGCGTTTTGGCATCATGAAAATGACCGTAGGCTTAGCAGAAATTGAATCCTTAGAAGGTTTAAAACCGACTATTCCTAAACCTCCAGAACGCAAAAAAGAACCCACTCCTGAAAAGGAACAAAAACCAGAAAGACCCCTTGTTAGAACCTCTAAAAATACCATTGATCTTCGAGGAAAACGCACCTCAGAAGCCGAAATTGAACTGGATCGAATGTTGGGTCAAATTCATGATTTTGGAGCAATTTGGATTATTCATGGGAAAGGAACCGGACAACTGAGAAAGGGAGTTCATGAGTTTTTGACCAACCATCCGTTAGTGGAACGATTTGAATTAGCTCCACAAAATGATGGGGGCGTTGGTGTTACAATTGCTTATTTAGTAAATCGCTAATTTTTGGGTTAAATCATTGACTGTTTAGGGGTAAAATGTCCATGATTGATGTTAACCCCAGTAGAGACGCGCCAATAGCCTGACGGCATAAATAGGCGCGTCTCTACTGCGACCCTTTCATTAAAAGAGGTTGTTGTACAATTCTTTCCCTGAGTCCATGCTAAATTCTGATGCTAATGATGAGCAAAAATCAAACCCAAATAGAGACGATTTAAACCTTGATCCCAAACCCGAACAATGGGGTGAAATTACGGTTAAAATTCAGTTATTATTATTAGCCATCGAAGCCTTAACCGGAATAGCATTAGAAACCATTTTACAAGTCGGCTCCTTACTAAAAATAGAAACTTCTGTTCCTGATCAAATTCAATTATTACAAAAACATTCAGAACAAAATCCTTTATCTGTTGAAGAAATGCGATCGCTCGTTCTGATTATTTGTTATATTGCTCAACAGGATCAAGTGTTAATTCGCCGTGCATTAGGGTTAGTGGAACAAATGGCGCACCAAAAAACCGAGTTTCGTCAAGTCACCTTGCTACGGGAATATTTAGATACCTTTAATGACAGTTATCAACAATGGATAACCTTCAACCCTCAAACCTTCTTAGACCTTGATACCCTAGCCATTAAATTACTGATTGATTTATTATTTTATAGTAAACCTGATAGCCATCAACAATTATGGTTAACACTGATAGAGTCGCCAGTTTAGTTTATCCTTAACGGTTAAAATATTATGATGATTATTCGACGCTATACCCCCCCAACTTGCAGTTTAGAAGTTCAGGCGGAACGTTCTTTCCTATCTCGTCTGAAACACCAACCGATTTTAGAACAGTTTAAATTTAAACTTTGCTTTGATGATCCGCGTTTACCTGATGCCGATCATATTACCATTGAAGGCGATCGCACACAACTAGAAACCCTCTATCAAGTTATTAAAAATTATATTCAAAATTTTCTTAATTTCTCTCCTAAATCCTCTAATCAATCTGAAACTTTATCCCTTAATTCTTCTACAGAAAATACCCCAGCTTATGTAATTTTTGATGACGAACCTTCGGAAATTACCATTAAACCCGATGGTTTATTATATCATAACTTATTTTTCGGTAATTTATCCGATAATTCTGCCCAGTCTTTAGTTCATTTAAGCGTTTTACAACTCTTTGATCTGGCTACGGCTTTAGATGAATATGCAACGGAAGCCGAACAATTACCGAATCTAAAATCCTTAGAAAAAACCACACAGGAATGGTTAAAAACAATTTTATTTATTATCATTTCTATTGGTTGTTTAACAAGTTTAATTAGACTGATTAATCTCTATCGCCAACCCCAAACTCAAACCGCCACCCAACCGTCCCAAACCGTTCAAATTCCGCCCCCTAATTTGGTTCCGTTACCCCCGCCGCCTACTTTAGCACCCCTTCCCGTTCCCTCTGTTCCCCCTACACCTCAAGTCAAAGTCGCCCCCAATTTACCCCCCGTCAATACCGCCCCCCTCCCCGTTCCCGCCCCCCTATTTCCCAACCCAGTATCCCCCCAAACCTTCCCCAACCTCACCCCCTCGGAACCGGGGTTAATCATTATTCCCCAGGACTCTCCAGCAACGGATGGGTCTGCACCTTCCGCACCGCCACCCCTCGCCGCACCCGCACCCCCACCGCCCTCGGTCGCAGTTACTCAACCTCAAACGCCGCCTCCATCTCCCCCGGTACTCTTTGCACCCCAAACCATTGAATTACCGACGTTAAAAAATGCACAAACCCCGATTATTTTAGAAGTTCCTTCTCCTGAAACAACGGCTGAAAAACCGTCAAATCTTTCTGCTGAAAATTCTAATACTGATGAAGAAAATTATTTAGCGCAATTGAATAAACGTCCGCGCAGTATTGCTGCTACTCGTCAACAAGATACGACCTTATTTGATCAAATTCCACAAGTGGCAGAAATTAGAAACTATTTCCAAAATATTTGGTATCCGCCTAAACAGTTAAAACGCACATTACAATATAGTTTAACCCTTAATTCCGATGGTTCTTTGCAGAGTATTAACCCGGTGGGTCAACCTGCGGTTAATCGTCAAAAACAACTGGATTTTCCAGAAATAGGAAAACCCTTTGTGTCTCCTTTGGAGTCAGGAAAAACCCCTAAAATTCGGTTAGTTTTACAACCGGATGGGAGTGTTCAAGCATTTTTAGAATCGTTGAATTAGGGGTTTTATAGGGGTGTTTCCCAAAATTTCCCCGTTAATAAACTGTCTACATCCTGGGGAAACGGACAAACATCAGGAAATTCTGCATCATATTCAATTCTCATATTTTCCAAAGCTTCCTGATAGCAATTAAGATAATTTCCTTGCAAATAATTCCTCAAACTTGGAGAATCCTTTAACTGTTTTTTAATATCCTGTTGCGTTCGAGAAATGGTTACTTCCCAGCCTCGATAACAATCGGGTAACGAAACATAACACCGTTTTAAAGCGTGTTCAAACAACGTTGTTAACCGACTTTCTAATTCTCGTTTATCCCGCTTTCCCAAAGATTCAATCTCCTCAATTAAATTATCCCAATCTAAATTTTCAAGATTTCGAGATTTTAACTGATTAACCGTATCTTCAATCCACAGTGCAAAATCAATATCATAAAGTGTTTTTAACGAGGTTTGGGTCATAATGATAACCTACATCTTGATCATGATTTTATTTTAACGTAGTTGAAAAGCGATCGCCCATTGATTAATCAATTCCCTGGTTATAGTACAAATTAACTTGCTTGGATCATTCCGTCAATATCGGATTGAGACGCTTTTCCTTCAATTAGTTCGGCGAATAGTTGATTTAAAGATTTTTCTTGACTCACTTGGTTTAACATTACTTTTTCATCTTCAAAGTGTTTAATTACTTGTATTGCTTGTTGTTTTTCTTGAGAATATTCTTTGAAAAAATCTGGATCAATTTCTCGAAATGTTAGCAAATAAGATAAAGCTAAAAAGGCATTTTGTTTATATTGTTCAGTAAATTGGTTAGCGGGTTTACTCAGGAGATACTTGGTTATTAACAAAAAATGATTTTTATAGTTGAAATTTTCCGCCTTTGATTGAAAGTTATAATACCACAATAAAATTCTTGCATATCCCCATAGGTATTGATTCTTTGTCAACTTATACTCCTCCTCAAATAAATCAAAGTAGAGTTTTTGCTGAGAGGTACTGAAAGCAGTTCTAGCCAGACTTTCAAAATATGCGCTGCTACCTTGTCTGATAACTTGTTTTTTTCGTTTGGTAGTCAGCTTATCTTTGAAATAATCAAAAGCTGGTTCTAGGTTAAAAGGTTCAGAAAATCTATAAATTTTACCGACAAATCGAAGCATTTTTTTTACTAAATTAATAGAATTTGGATAGGATTTTATCATTAAATCAGGTAGCTTAATAAAATCAGAATTTTCAAATATTTGCTTTAATTCAATAACTTCTGGTTCTGAGCTATCTGTTTGAATATTTTGAAAAATATCAATATTATTAGGTTTAGGAAGTTTTTTATTAATGGAGTTCAAGAGATGATCTAATATTTTTTCCTGGCTAGATTTTGATTCTATAGGAATAGATATTTTGCCAAGTTCTGCTTTAACTTCTTCCAAGTATTCTTTGTACTTTTTTTGATGTCCTGGGTTTTTTAAGTATTGTATATGCTTGTCTGATTGATCCCCCCGATTGTTAACAATCTGTTGATAAGGAATATAACCAAAGGATTCCTCAACTCTATCTACAAGTTTTGATGTAATTCTATAAGTTTCGTTAACATCGCTAACTTTTAATTCTGGAGGTGCATTGAGTTTGAGAATAAATTCTATTTTTATTTTGATTTCCACATCTTCTCGATCTGGTGTTGTTTCTGGGAAGTTCTCAATCAAGATTTCATAATTTTGTGGAATTCCTTTTTTTAAGAATTTTTCCCCATTGACTTTAATTGGAAGTTTAACAAGATTTTTACGAATTAAGAATTCATTTTGATTAGTTTCGGGGATAGTTCCTCTTAATGTTCGTGGTGAACCTTCGTAGGAAATGGTTTGATCGGATAATTGAATCCATTGAGTGATCAGATTTCCGTGTTCATCTTTTGTTCCAATTTCAAATTCAATGGTATCTAAATAAATTCCAAATAAGGGAAAATTAGAGTTTTGTTTCTTTTCCTCCCACACTCTAGGAAAACTTTGAGGATCAGAACTGACACATAAAAATTGCGGAAGTCGCTGTTTAATAATCGGAAATCGATTATATTGAGAAATTAAAATCCAGTGATAATTAGGATCTGCTATTTTTTCTAAGCTGGAGAAATTAACTCTATTATTAACAATATTTTCAAGATCTGCCAGCTTTAACTGGACTTGTTTATAATAGATTTGATCAGAATCCATAATTTCAACAATAATAGAGATTGATTCTGTCTTTAAACTATAGGGAATTTGTTCAAGTATTGCAATTTTTTGTAAATATTTTTGTAGATGAGCGATCGCAGTTTCTTCTAAATTACTATTCGAGGAAAAGTTAGTTAAAATTTTAATAGCAATATCTCTACAAATTTGATTATATGTTTTAACAGTATTAAAAGGCATTTGAATCAATAACGGTTCTTTTGTATTAAGAATAGGAATTCCCTGCTGATCTCGTTGAATGGGAATTAAGTGATCGCATTCCAAACAATCTAAATCTATAAATATTAACGGTTTATCAGGATTTAGATGTTTAAATTGTTGATAATAATTCCAATAATAATAAGCACTTTGATATAAATAAGTTTCTTGATAATTTAAAAATTGACTGGTACTTAAAGTTAACAAGTCAATTGTATCTCTAATAATAAATAACCGTTGTATTCCAGTTTGGGTTAACTTCTCACCCAGAAAATTATTTTCATGAGTTTTATTAATTTCTAACTGTTGACTACGATGATTTGAAATAACGGGTTCAACTCGATAGGGAATCATTCCATATTCTATGATTAATTCTTGTTTATATCTTCTGGGTAAGTTTCCCTGAGAATGAATTAACTCATCAGGATTTTTATCAAACTGATAAGCATATTGACATAATTTAATATAGGATTCTAAATTAAATAGTTGAGTCATGATTTTGAACCTTTTAATGTGCTAATAATTTGACTAATTTCTTGAGAATCTGTAGTTTTATACATTAAGTCATAACTTTTTTGATGTTTCAGAGAAAAATCAAAGTTAATTCCGCCGATATAAGCGATTTTATTTCCTAATAGTGTGATTTTTGCATGGAGGTTTTTTCTCCTTTGAATATTGACAGTCGCATCTGAACATCTCATTTCTTGATCAATATAAACGATAGTATTTAAACGCTGCAATTGGGCTCTTAATTCAGCCGTTGCTTGAAAATTACGACTAAAAATTATGACTTTTCCTTCAAAATTACTCAACTCTTTTAAAAGATCATTATAATATTGATCAGGAGTTAGTAAAGTAGAAGAAACCGGATAAGATTCTTGACGATAACGTTTGATAGTTCGCAATTCAAACCCATCAAAACCCAATACAGGAATTACATGATCTCGACTAGAAGATTGCCAAAAATAACGAAATACATTAATGAGTTGTTGATGAGTTTCATTATTTTGACAGATCATTCCTGACTCTAAATTAACATCTAAGCTGCCCCTTGTCAAATTCATTGATCCTAAGTAACCATGATTTTCAGAAATGCAAGTTTTTAGATGAAATGCACCGCTTCTGATCTTAACCTTAGCATCTAACAATTGACGTAAACAATCTTTTTTTCGTTCATCAGCGCGTTTAAAATGTTCAGGTAAATTGTCAGAAATTGTCACTTGTTGATCAATTCTATCCACAACTTCATCCCGCAAATCTGTTAATATCCAGACTCCTTGCGGTAGAGTGGCTGATTTTTCACAAATTTGATTAATTAATGCTTCATCTTCGAGGATATAGCTAGAAATTAGTAAA